>JAPKXU010000047.1 GCA_026394655.1 Methanoregula sp.
GATTTGGACGAGAATATTTTTGCTCTGACAAATTTAGAAAGGTAACCTATGAGCTGAGCCATAAATGACCATTTGGGGTAACCTATGAGCTGAGCCGGATCCGTCCAAATGAAAAGGTAACCCATCAGCTGAGCCTTTCCACATAGGCATCTGTAATCCCATTTGCCCGGTCAAGGTGATACATGCAGGTGGGTGGGGCAGGAATGATTCCGATAGCGGAGATCACAACAAAAATGGCAGGAGGCAACAAAACGGGAAAAGTGTCGTGGAACTAAAAAGAGATCACAAGAGATTTGTCATAGCACATGCAGATAACGGTATACCCCTAAATTGCCATGTGGAGAAGCATATGCCGGAAAATGTTCGCGAAGATTTAAAAGAGCGAGTACTCACTACGAACGACCTTATCGCGTACCAGTCGGGGTCGATCGCGAGCCGGATGATCGTCTTTAAAAAAGCCGGGACGATCACTCTCTTCGCGTTCGATGCGGGTGAAGAGCTGGCAGAGCATTCCGCACCCTACGATGCCATACTGGCAGTCACTGATGGTGAGGCAGAAGTGCAGATTGCAGGCGCCCCGTTCACGGTGCGGCAGGGAGAGATGATCATCCTGCCCGCGAACAAACCCCACGCCGTACATGCAGCACAACGGTTCAAGATGATCTTAACGATGATCCGTGAATGAGCACCCGTGCGAGACAACGACGCCCGAAGTAAACTTCGGTAAGTGCACAAGACGCAGGTTCATATCCCTGTTAAAACAAAGATTTCGATCAGGAGGCGATGATGGAATTCAAGATGGGGCAACCCGACGCAAAGGAGCAGCAGGACGCCAAAAGAAAGGAACTCTTTGGCAAGGTCATCAACCTCGCTGCACTTGTGAACTATGCTGAGGGTACAGTCGCAAGCCGGATGATCATCTCAAAAAAAGCCGGTAACATCACGATCTTCTCCTTTGACGAGAACGAGGGGCTCTCTGAACACGCTGCCCCCTTTGATGCGGTGGTGACGATCCTTGACGGCGAGTGCGAGGTATGGGTGGCTGGGGAGACATACCAGATGAAGACCGGGGACTCAATTATTTTCCCGGCAAACGTGCCCCATGCCCTCTCCGCGATCACGAAGTTCAAGATGTCTCTAACCATGATCAAGGAGTGATCCCTTTGGGTGGCGATGACAAGGACGGGTACTATTGTTCGATCTGTGGCGGTATCCCGCCGGATAAGATCACGACAAAACGGATCCTTGTGGATGGCAAGGAGACAGGGATCGACCAGCTGGACTGGATCATTTCCGAGGTAATAAAACTGCATCTTTCAGATAATACCACCATGTTTTAAAGGAATGACTCATGTTTTTTTCATCGCTAAAAATAAATTGACTCCCAAAAACAGGTCGGGTTGGAAACAGACCGTGACAGCCAGAGAGCAGCAGGGTTTCTGTTGCTCTACAGGATAACCGTCCGTTCCAGAACGAGCCCCACATACGACCTGATAGCAGGGTCTTCATCCGGATCCAAGGAGCGCTCCCGCAAGCTGTTCATCGCGCCGTAACTCCGGATGGCTGCCAGCGCATCGGCAGCATGCTGGCGGGTTACCATCTGCTCGTTTCTGTCCTTTAACCGTTCTACCAGTGCAATGACGGAACGACCACTCCGCAGTTTAAGGAGCGCAATGGTTGCATGCCGTCGGATCTCCGGATCCGTATCATTGCAGCAGTCAACGAGCGGGCGGACTGCTCTCGGGTCACCACTTGTTCCCAACGCATTTATCGCGTCCTGCCTGCTCCGGGAATTGCTCACATCCATTGCATCATCGATGAGACGGTAGATCCTGCCTGTAGTGGGCATCGTATTGAACCACTCACCGACCAGATCTTTCACACACGTGTCCATGATTTCACCACACAATAACTTGAGATTTGTTCATGTTTCCGCGAAGACTGTCGGAAACAACCGGAATATTTAGTGACGAAAAATGGTTACCGCTTACCAAGAGCGGCATGTACCCGACCTGCCTGTTGTATCAGTCGTATGACCCGTGGTTGGTACATCGAAAAATTGTCTGTTTTGCAATTATAAATAATTAATCATGACAAATCCGGTTTCACGGATGAAGAATATTCCCGGATACCCCAAAATTTGTTGAACTCTGGCAGTTTCCGGTGGCGCAAACCCTTCTGCACGGAACCCGCAAAGGACCCCGGTTCAAGCAGCGTGGAAAAATCTGCCGGCACCTGCGTACCCTCATCCGCATGCCATAAACATATAAGGATAGAACCGGAGATTACGACAATACCAGAACACACAACTGATGTGACAGGATGAAACCATGCCAGAACCGGAGAAAGAAAGCGCTGAACTGAAGATATCCGGAATGCACTGCGCTACATGCGCGATCAACATCGAAGAATCGCTGTCAGGACTTGACCATGTGTCAAAGGTACGGGTAAACTTCGGCACCGATTCTGCCCATCTTGAGTTCGACCCGTCAAAGATTACCCTCTCCGAGATCGAGAAAACCGTGAAGAATGCAGGCTATGACGTGATCAACCGCGAGGTGACGATCAAGATCGGTGGCATGATGTGCGCCACCTGTGTTCAGACTATTGAAGCGGCATTACGGGCGCTGCCCGGTGTTGTTACTGCGAACGTGAACCTGGCAACTGAGAAGGCGTATGTCACCTTCAACCCGTCGGTCTCCGGCATCGAAGCGATGAAACGGGCAATCGAGGATTCGGGCTACCAATACCTTGGGATCGCAGGGGAGGTGAGCTAGGAGGCGGAGAAGACCGCACGGGAGCGAGACCTGCACGATAAACTCCTGCGGTTCTCCATTGGGTTTGCCGTAAGCATCCCGCTCATGCTCCTGATGTGGGTGCCCCTCCCCATCTCTATGCACGAGCTCGGGTATGTCATGCTTGTCATATCCACTCCGGTTTTTGCGTATGTAGCATACCCGATCTTCCGCGCCGCGTGGATGGCGCTTCGCAACCGCTCGCTCAACATGGACGTGATGTATGCGATGGGTACAGGAGTCGCGTTCGTCTCAAGCGTGATGGGGACGTTCGGGATCATCCTCACCCACGAGTTCATGTTCTATGATACGGCGATCATGCTTGCGTCATTCCTCATGCTGGGGCGATATCTTGAGGCGCGGGCGAAGGGAAGAACATCAGAAGCAATAAAAAAACTAATGGGACTTCGGGCAAAGACTGCGACGATCATCCGTGAAGGGAAAGAGGTCGAGATTCCCATAGAGGATGTTGCAGTCGGGGATATCGTTCTTGTGAAGCCCGGCGCCAAAGTGCCGGTCGATGGCGTGGTCGAAGCGGGCGAGAGTTATGTCGATGAAGCGATGATCACCGGTGAACCCGTACCGCCACAAAAGACGAAGGGGAGCCGGGTAGTCGGGGGGACGATCAACCAGAACGGGGTGATCTCGGTGAAGGCTGAGAAAGTCGGGCGGGAGACTGTGCTTGCCCAGATCATCCAGCTCGTGGAGGATGCCCAAGGGTCAAAACCACCAGTCCAGCGGATCGCTGATACGGCGGTTACTTACTTTATCCCAGTCGTGCTTGTCATTGCAGCGCTGGCATTTGTCATCTGGTTCTTTGTGCTGCACGCAACGCTCCTCTTTGCCCTGACCGCACTCATATCCGTGCTCGTCGTTGCCTGCCCGTGTGCCCTCGGGCTTGCAACACCAACCGCTGTCACTGTAGGTGTGGGACGTGGGGCGGAACTGGGCATCCTAATCCGGAACGGCGAAGCGCTGGAAGTCGCTGAAAAAGTGACGACGATTATCTTTGACAAGACCGGCACGCTCACCAAGGGGAGACCGGAAGTGACCGATCTGGTACCGGTCAGCACGACCGCGTCCACTCTTCTTCTCTTCGCCGCCGCTGTCGAGCAGAACTCGCAGCACCCTCTTGCACAGGCAGTTGTGAGGAGCGCAAAAAACCGTGGCGTGAAGATTGAACCGGCAGAGAAGTTCGACACGTTCGGCGGCAAAGGTGTTTCCGCAATGGTGCTTGGCGAAGAGGTGTTGGTCGGTAACCGCACATTCCTGTTGGAAAAGGGTATCCCGGTTTCCCCGGATGTGGAGGCACGGCTTGCCGCATTCGAAGAAGAAGGCAAAACCGCGGTCCTTGTTGCAACCAGTGGAGCGATGGCAGGGGCGATTGCGATCGCGGATACGGCAAAGGAGACCACACCTGAAGCGATCCGGCAGCTCAAGGCTAAAGGGCTCACGGTCATCATGGTCACCGGTGACAACCGTCGCACTGCCGGGGCGATCGCCCGCCAGATCGGGATCGACCGTGTAATCGCCGAGGTGCTCCCGCAGGACAAGGCAGCGGAAGTCAAAGCGCTGCAGGAAAAAGGTGAGTGTGTCGCGTTCGTTGGCGACGGGATCAACGATGCTCCCGCTCTTGCACAGGCTGATGTGGGGATCGCGATCGGCAGCGGGACGGATGTTGCGATCGAGAGCGGGGACATTGTCCTCATCCGTGATGACTTGCTTGATGCAGTGGCGGCGCTGGAACTCTCAAAGAAAGTGATGGGTAGGATCAAGGGGAATATCTTCTGGGCATTTGCCTACAATACGGCACTCATTCCGGTAGGTGCCGGTGTGCTGTACCCGTTCTTTGGGATCACAATCAATCCCGAGATTGCCGCGATGGCGATGGCAGCCAGTTCTGTGACGGTAGTGAGCCTATCCCTCCTTCTCAAAAGTTATATACCCGATGCGAGGAAAGTGAGATGACTGAGGTGTGAATGGTGGCAATCGATCCGATCTGTAAGATGACGGTTGAAGAGAAGTCAGCAAAGTTCACAAGCGAATTCAAGGGGAAGAAATACTACTTCTGTGCACCCGGATGCAAGAAGAAGTTCGACTCAGATCCGTCAAAATACGCATGAGTGAACCGGGGAATTTCTCCCGCGCAATGACAAAAATCCAGTCAAATTTCTCTTCTTTTCAGGGTTTTTCAAATAACCTTGATATAGGAATACAGGGCAATCTTTTTTGATAATACTGGTGTAACCAGATTCTCCCCCGGCGATGCATACAAATGTCGTTTTTCATTATAAGCCCTGAAATTTACGCATGGGTTATTCTTCCGCTGCTCATCTTCCTCGCCCGCATCTGTGATGTGAGCCTCGAAACGATCCGTGTTATCTACATCTCGAAGGGGATCAAGTACCTTGCCCCAATCATCGCATTCTTCGAGATCGTCATCTGGCTCCTTGCGATGGAGGTGGTGATGAACGATCTCGCCAATATTGCGAACTTCTTTGCATTCGCTTTCGGGTTCGCTTTCGGCACTTACATCGGGCTTGTCCTTGAGGAGAAGCTCTCCATCGGCATGGTGATCATGCGGATCATCACCACTGAAGAGTCGAACGAAGCGATCATCTCGTTCATGAAGGAGGAGAATTATGGAGTTACCTGTATGGATGCCAAGGGCTCCCGGGGTAACGTAAAGATGATCCTCTCGCTCGTTAACCGTGTGGATGTCCCCCGGATCAAGGCACACATCGAGAAGACTAACCCGCAGGCATTCTTTTCCATTGAAGATGTGCGGTACGTTAACGAGGGAGTCTTCCGCCCGAAACAATCCAATATCTTTTCGGGACTGTTTCACTCACTCGGCAGCTCGCGAAAGAAGATGTGAGCGGGCTCTGGTTCTTCGGGTGCGGTTCTCCACCGGATCCGGGTCTATTTTATGAGTACTGCCCGGTGAAATGTATTTTCCACCGGTAGGTATCAGAGTGGTGTCTGCCCATTATTTGATACTCTCTCTTTGTCAGCGGCAGGACAGGATGATAGATGATCTTTTCATGGTTCATCGCCACTTTGTGTTAAAAAATGGGTTTTTGGCGAACTATGTACTGCGGGAGTTGCTGCCCCGTAACGCCTTCATTGTGAGGATTTCCTCCCTGACGGGGCTTGGCACTACTCCTTCACGGGTCGCGCTTGAGCAAGGGTTTTCTCGTGATTCCTGCATGTGAGCGAATTTATCATTCATCTCACTACTCATGGTGACGAAGGTACCTCTTTATTGACAATCAAATCGTGAGATCTGTGTAACGAACGGATTGCATGCGGGAGAATGTCGCCACACCAGAACAATTTCGAAAGCTTCATTGAGTTTCAACCCATGGAAAAAATAGAGCATCACCCTCCAGTTGGATGCGGCGCATGCAGACCGAGAATGGAGAATTACATTTATGATCGATGAATTACTGGAAGGAAATAAAAAATTTCAGGAAACTGAATTCAAGAATAACATCCAGCGCTACAACGAACTCGCAAAGGGACAGAAGCCGTCGGTTCTCTGGATCGGTTGCTCAGACTCGAGGATCCAGACTGGACACATAACGAATTCGGCACCGGGCGTGCTCTTCATCCAGCGAAACATCGGAAACGTCGCGCCGATACACGACTGGAACTTTGCAACCGTCCTCGAATATGCCGTCAAACACTTAAAAATCCAGCATATCGTCATCTGCGGGCATTCGGACTGCGGCGCCATAAAAGCCCTCGACAAGGAAACGGACGATGCCTACATCCCGCTTTGGCTTAACAATGCCACCGAGGCAAAGTCACGGGTGGACGCAAAGATAAAAACGCCAGTAACCCCGGAGGAGAAGAAAAACCGGTCGACGATGATAGAGCAGGAGAATGTCCGGCTCCAGATCGAACACTTAAAGAAATACCCGCTCGTAAAAGAAGCCCTGAAAAATAAGGCAATTCAGGTGCACGGGCTTTACTATAACCTTGATACCGGTGCACTATCGAAAATTGCCTGATCTCATAGTTCTTTTTCAATCTCATCTTTTATCCGGTCGAGCACAACCCGCCCGATCCGCGTCAGCCGCCCGTTGACGAGCACCATCGGAATCGGGGGATATTCAGTTTCGAGAATCTTCCTGATATGTGCCGGGACGCCGTCATCGATCAGGATCAGCTGGCAGTCTACCCGTTCACCGTACTGCTGGTGCAGTACTCGTTTCAGTTCATCAAAAGATGCAACGAGTGTTCCTTTTGGATAGCATCCCGAGAGCCCGCAGCTGCGTTTTGCATCACAGGGAAAGGGAGAGCACTCAGATGTTTTCAGACCGACAATCTCAACCAGAATTCTGCCTGACATGCCAAGAATGTTTGGTGCGGGGATTATATCAGAGTTGGGAATGGTGCATGTGATGGGTTGAAGAAGCGCCTCACAAGTCCATATCGCCAAGGGTCATGACCTCAGCAGCAGAGAGATGATGATGTATTTGTTGGAGGACACATCTGGAAAAAGGGAAATTGTCTTTGATCATGAAAGTTGGCTATCCGACTTTCATTCTGGTGTCTGTGACTGAAGGTATCAGCGGGCTTTTTTAGATGAACCGTTCGAACCGCTCTTTTGTTACCTTACAGATGGGGCATATGCCCGGGGGTTGTTCCCGTGCGCAGAGATACCCGCAGACCTTACACCGCCAGACCGGGTACGGCAAAGCTGAGAGGGGATTCGCACTCGCGGGCTGGACCGGTTGCTTGGCTTTCCGTTCGGCGCGAGCCGGGCGTCGTTCTGGAATTGATGAAAGTATCTGCTGCCCGGAAAGGACAGCACTCGTAACATACAGGGCGCAGTAACAGGCGCCGAAATCATCGAGATCAGGATCCCGGTAGTCGCAGGGGCAGCAGATGTCAAGGTCATCATCCTTTTTGCCGGACGCGAGCCGGCACGGGCATGCAGGATACCCGTACCGGCGTTGGTTTGTGACAAGGCCCCGCACGAGACTGTTAACAAATCCGGTATCCGGGTTCAGGTGGTATCCCCCTGCTTCTGCATCGCGTTTCAGCGCATCGAATGCCCGCTGAATATCTGGTTCGCTAACTTCAATGGCGGTCATCAGCTGAAAGCCTCCCGTATTTCCTGCTCCCGGAACCCGATAATGCAGCGTTTGCCATCGATGACCAGTGTCGGGAATGAACCCATCGGGTTCACGCGCTCGATCGCGTCCATCGCTTCGTCCTGTTCCGTTCCCTCCAGCAGATCAACAAATACATAATCGAAAGCAACGCCCAGTTCGCCAAGGAGCAGCTTTGTCTTCGCGCACCATTGGCAGGTGGACAGTGCATACAGCATTACCTTGCCCTTATCCTTCCCGTTCACATGTAGAATAACCATAGCAAATCTACGTTCCGATGCAGGGAAGTTGTGGGGAATACTATATAAAAATGGGGAATGGATGTCCCTACGTTCGTATTATATCGCCAAGTAATGCCATGTCATGCAATTCTAATGGCTTTAAAAAACATGTGAAAACTCCTCATTGATAAAGGAAAAAATTAGGATTTGACTCCTCCCAATCTCACCGTCCCTTAAAACTATCACCACAGGCCGTTTTTCGGGCGGGGGGTTCCTTCAGTGAAAACCTGTAAGATAAACAGGCAAAATAATCTTCAAAAAAACGCATGAAATCCCAAGGCTTTGCACCGGAGCAATGAAAGTTTTGCACTCCACAATCAATTTACATTTATCTGATCTATCGTCAGCCGACTTCAAAATTTTCCTGACAAAAATGTTGGGTTCCATCTACCGTTTCTTCATCATCACGTTGATATCTTCGAGAATTGACTGGAGATCCTCCTCGTGCTCCACCTCCATCTGGAGTATACCAAGCACGATATTGTAGGTGACTGCATCCTTGTCCCTCACCTTTTTTAAGAGACTGTTGTAAGCTTTAATCGCACATTGTTCACCTTTGATGTTCTGTTCAAGAATTTTGAACACCGATGGATCTTCTGGGGCATCATACCCGCAGTTCGTGAGTTTGAACCAGTCCTGAGGTTTTGTTACCGGTGTGCCGCCCAGCTGGATGATGCGGGTGGTGAGTAACGTGGCATGTCCCAGTTCTTCAGTTGCATGAAGTGTAAGTTCGGCAATCACTGCTTCCTTGTTTGGTCCCCGGACGATCTTGGAACCAATCCAGTACTGGTAGTAAGCGAGCCATTCATCGGAATATGCCTTATTAAGGAGCTTGACCAGTTCCTCGACATCAGTATCAACAATTTTCCTTCCAAATGTTCCCATACTTTTCACTCCCCATAACCGGTGAGATGAATGAATATCGACAATCAATGTTTTTATGTATATCCCCGCTTTTAACCACCCCCATGAAATTTCTGTGAAAATGATATGACATTTTTTTGCATACCCAGATTTTGTGGGCTCATACGTCATTGATATGGCAATCGCATCAAGGATGGTGAATTTGTGATGCTGCTGACCCGGCAGTCTTTTTTTTGCGTATCCCCGGCGTATTTTTTGTGTGGATCTGGGGTCACTTTGGCACCTGCATTATCGTTAATAACATATCAGGCACATAAGATATGGAAATCATGAAGGCAGTTCTGGGTCTGGAGGATGGTGAATTTGTCGTTGGGGATGGGTTTGGTGTTGAAGGCGAGTGTTGTGGGGAACTCGTTTTCAACACGCAGATGACCGGGTACATGGAGTCCCTCACCGACCCCAGTTATGCCGGGCAGATCCTGATGTTCACGTTTCCCCTGATTGGCAACTACGGCGTTGATGAACAGAATTTCCAGAACCCCCGCGTGAATGCACTTTCCTGCATAGCAAAAGAAATTTGTGACAAACCATCTGTACTGCCTTCGATACGGACCTATTTTGAGGAGCATAATCTATTCGGGATGCAGGGTGTTGACACCCGTGCCCTCACCATCAAGACCCGTCTGCATGGTACCATGAAAGCGGCTCTTGTGGTAGGTTCCGATGACGGGCAGGCTGCTGTTGCTCTGGCGCGAAACGCCCCGGATATCTCTGACACAACCCCAATACCGGCAGTGTCCTGCAAGGTTCCGTACCATATTCCCGGCAAAGGCAAGCGGATCGCTGTGATTGATCTCGGGATCAAGAAGAACATGATCACAAGCCTTGCAGCCCGGAATGCAGACCTCCATATCTTCCCCAGTCATGTCAAATCCGACGAGATCCTTACCTGCAAACCCGATGCCCTCTTCATTAGTAACGGTCCCGGTGACCCGAAACGTGCGACCGATGCGATACAGTGCGTGAAGGCACTTTTAGGCGAGCTGCCGATCTTTGGCATCTGCATGGGCAACCAGATATCCGCCTTGGCTCTCGGAGGCGACACTTACAAGCTCAAGTTCGGGCACCGGGGTGCAAACCAGCCGGTGCGCGACATGAACGGGCGGATCTATATCACCACCCAGAACCATGGTTTTGCGGTTGATGGGAACACCCTCCCGGAAGGGTGCCGGATATCGTATGCAAACGTCAATGATGGTACTGTTGAAGGATTCCTGAATGACGATCTTAACCTGACCTGCGTCCAGTTCCATCCCGAAGCACACGGCGGACCTCGTGACACCGAGCGCCCCTTCTTCGATTCACTTTTCAGGAGGATCAGCTGATGCCCAGAAAGGAGCATATCAGAAAGGTGCTAATCATCGGCTCAGGACCGATCCAGATTGGTCAGGCAGCGGAGTTCGATTTCTCAGGTACTCAGGCATGCCGTTCCCTGCGGGAAGAGGGTGTCAGCGTTGTGCTCGTCAATTCCAACCCGGCAACGATTATGACTGACCCGGAAACTGCCGATGTCATTTATATCGAGCCGTTACGCGCTGATATCATCGCAAAGATCATTGAGAAAGAAAAACCGGATGGCATCCTTTCCGGTATGGGCGGGCAGACGGGGCTCAACCTCACGGCTGAACTTGCAGAAATGGGTGCGTTAAAAGAGGTTGAGATTCTCGGTACTCCGCTTGAAGCGATTTATAAAGGAGAAGACCGGCAGAAGTTCCGGGACCTCATGAATGCGATTGGGGAGCCGGTGCCGAAGAGTATAATCCTCACAACCCTGACCCAGATCGATGATGCTATTCGGGAAATTGGGCTCCCCGCAGTCGTGCGCCCGGCATACACAATGGGCGGCGCTGGTGGCGGTATTGCGCGGACAAAAGAGGAGCTGACGAGGATCGTCGAATTGGGTCTCTCCCGTTCACGTATCCACCAGGTACTAATCGAAGAGAGCGTGATGGGCTGGAAAGAGATCGAATTTGAGGTGATGAGGGATTCGGCAGATACCTGCGTCATCATCTGTGGTATGGAGAACGTTGACCCCATGGGGATCCATACCGGAGAGAGTGTGGTTGTCGCGCCGATCCTAACCTTAAGGGACGATGAGTTCCAGACCCTGCGGAGCGCCGCTATCAAGATCATCCGCGCTCTTGATGTTCAGGGTGGGTGCAACATCCAGTTTGCATTTTTAAACGGCGATTACCGGGTTATCGAGGTAAACCCCCGTGTCTCCCGTTCATCTGCCCTCGCATCGAAAGCGACCGGTTACCCCATTGCCCGTGTGGCAGCGAAGATCGCGATAGGCATGAACCTTGACGAGATCACAAACGCGGTAACCGGCTGCACCAAGGCATCGTTCGAGCCATCGATCGATTATATTGTCGTGAAAGTACCCCGATGGCCCTTTGACAAGTTCAAAGGCGCTGACCGGACGCTCTCCACCGCGATGAAGAGCACTGGGGAAGTAATGGCGATCGGGCGGACGCTTGAGGAAGCGTTCATGAAGGCGAAGCGATCGCTTGACACTGATGTGCGGATCCACACGAGTCCAAGCGAGATCCGGATGATCCTCTCGCGTCCGACCGATGAGCGGTTCCACTGCCTCTTCGATGCGTTCCGGCAAGGCTTCTCTCTTGATGAGATTGTGCAACTCACCGCAATCACCCCGTTCTTTTTGGAAAAGATAAAAAATCTGGTCGATATGGAGAGACAGCTGGCAGCTGGCAGTCCTCCGGAGGTTCTCCGTGCGGCAAAACGGATGGGCTTTTCCAATGCCGAGATTGCAAAGTGCACCGGGAAAACTGATGATGAGGTTGAAACGATTGTTGGTCTGCCGTCGTACAAGATGGTGGACACCTGTGCTGCGGAGTTTCCCGCTGTCACCCCGTATTTCTACTCGACTTATGATCCTGTCACCGAGATCGAGCCTGACGAACGGCAGAAGGTACTCATTCTCGGTTCCGGTCCGATCCGTATCGGGCAGGGTATCGAGTTCGATTACTGTACCGTGCATGCAGTGAAAGCGCTGCGGGAAGAGGGTGTTGAAGTCCACATCGTGAACAACAATCCTGAAACGGTCTCGACTGACTTCGATACTTCTGACCGGCTCTTCTTTGAGCCGATGCAGATCGAGGATATCATGAATATCCTCAAATCTGATCATTACTGTGGTGTGATGGTACAGTTTGGCGGGCAGAATGCCGTGAACCTTGCGGTGCCGATCGAGCAGGAGATCAAACGGTGCGGGCTTACAACAAAGATTCTCGGCACGAGTCCGGATGCGATGGATATTGCCGAAGATCGTGACCGTTTCAGTGTGCTTCTGACCCGGCTTAACATTCCCAGCCCAAAGAACGCGTCAGCCTATTCTGAAGTGGAAGCCCGCGAGAAGGCTGAAGCGATCGGCTATCCTGTACTCGTCCGTCCCTCCTTTGTCCTTGGTGGGAGGGCAATGGAGATTGCGCACGACGCGGTTGAACTGGATAAGTACATCACGGAAGCGGTGCGCGTGGCACGGAATCATCCCGTGCTCATCGATTCCTATCTCCAGAATGCAGTCGAGCTCGATGTGGATGCAGTCTGCGATGGAGAAGAAGTTCTTATCGGTGGTATCATGGAGCATATCGAGCAGGCAGGCATCCATTCCGGGGACTCTGCTTGTGTCATTCCCACGCAGTCGCTCTCCTCAGAAGTTCTCACAACGGTGCGAGAGTATACCCGGAAGATTGCGCTCGGTCTTGGCGTGATCGGGCTTGTGAACCTCCAGCTTGCTGTCAAGGACAACGTGGTCTATATTCTCGAAGCGAACCCGCGTGCGAGCCGGACGGTGCCATTCGTCGCGAAGGCGACCGGCATTCCCCTTGCAAAGATCGCCGCTAAAGTTATCATGGGTAAGCGACTGCGCGATCTTGGCTACAAAGAGCGCGAGATCAGACATGTGGCAGTCAAGGAGGTGTTGCTCCCATTCAGCAAACTCGCCGGGGTTGATACGATGCTCGGTCCTGAAATGAAAAGCACCGGCGAGGTGATGGGGATCGATTATGACTTCGGACTGGCGTTTTACAAAGCGTGTATCTCTGCAGACAACGAGCTCCCCCTGAAAGGGAATATTTTCATATCGGTTAACATCGAGCAGAAAGATGACGTGATCCCCATTGCACGGAAGCTGCGCGATCTTGGGCTCACACTTTATGGGACAGAGGGAACCGTAGACTACCTGTATGAAGCGGGTGTTGAAGCGCACCTTGTCAGAAAGGTGCAGGAAGGTTCCCCGAACGTGCTCGATATGATGCGCCACGGAGAGATCCGGTTGATCATCAACACCCCGCAGGACAAGCAGTCCCGGCAGGATCACTACCAGATCATGCGTGCCGCGGTGGACTTCAGTATCCCGTATATCACGACACTACAGGCTGCGCGGGCGGCTGCGCTTGCGATCGATGCGATCAAGCGCGAGAAGATGACGCTGGAGCCATTGAGCCATTACCTAAATTAAAATCACGAAAAAATTACACTTCGCTTTTTAAGGTTATCCTGTGTAGATACTTCCATCCGCACTTTTATCCGTGCTCCAATCGTCATAATTGAATATGCTTATATAGCGAGATAACAAAAAAACATGCATGAAGAAAATTCTTGTTGTACTTGCAGTCCTGTTCATCGGGATCCTGCTTGCGGGATGCACAACCCAGCCGGCAGCTCCTGTAGCTACCCCTACGCCAACACCTGTGCCGACAACCGTTGCCACTGTGGCGCCAACGCCAGTTGTAACAACGAACGTAACCGTTATTGTGATAAAGCCGGTCGTGAATGTGACGGCGAATGTCACCGCTGTCCCGACTGCTGTCCCAACCTATATCATCAGGTTCACGCAGGATCTGACCATTGTTCCGAGTACATATGCACGTGTTCCAGTAGGAACCACAGTTGTTTGGTGGGACAATGATCCCTATAAGGATCACACATTACAAGCAACAGGTGTGCAGTCTGGACCGTACTTCGGTACCGGTACTGTAGCTATCCCTCACGATGGAAACTATTCGGTGCTCTTTGACAAGGTGGGATCTTATGATTACACCTCCGTGTACCAGCCGGTTATGCCAGGAACGATAGTCGTATACTAATCTGGAGTAATACATCATTCAGGATCAATTCCTGAAAAACAAAAATTTTTCGTTCTCGTTTTCGTTTTTTTCAAATATTTTCATCTTGGACATCTCTTCAGATAAATCATCCAAGATCACCGCATCAATAAAGATCGCGAGTCCCTCTTCTGAAGTGCCAAGAGTGCATGAGAAAATATAAACTGAGACCTCGTATCAGTACAAACAATACCGTAAATCCGGAGCTTCCACTATGGGAAAAGGAACGATTGTACTTGCATATTCCGGAGGGCTTGACACCTCCATCTGTATTCCACTCTTAAAAGAACGCTATCTTTATGATCGTGTTGTCACCGTTGCTGCGAATGTAGGGCAGAGTGATGACGAGATTGAGATGGCGACAAAGAAGGGTAAGAAATTTGCCGATCGACATTACACGCTTGACCTGCGCGAAAAGTTCGTCCGCGACCATATTTTTCCTGCCATAAAAGCGAATGGTTCGTATGAGGGCTACCCGATGGGGACGTCGCTTGCCCGCCCGCTGATCGCTGAAGAAGTAGTGAAAGTGGCACGAAAAGAGAAGGCAACTGCCGTCGCACACGGGTGCACAGGCAAGGGGAATGACCAGTTACGGTTCGATCTGGTCATACGGGGTGCCGGGCTTGATGTTGTGGCACCAATCCGGGACCTGAACCTCACCCGTGACTGGGAGATCGGGTATGCACAAGAGCACAATATCCCGGTACCGGTAAAGAAGGATAAACCATGGAGTATGGATGAGAACTGCTGGAGCCGTAGTATCGAGGGTGGCAAACTGGAGGACCCCGCCTACCATCCGCCAGAGGAGATCTATCTCTGGACCGTCTCCCCCGAGAAGGCACCTGCCAAATCCCAGAAGATAATCCTGGGGTTCGAGGCAGGAATTCCCATCTCCCTGAACGGGAAGAAACTCTCCGGTTATGCCCTTATAGGGGCTTTGAACGTCCTTGCCGGAAAGCACGGGGTAGGCAGGAACGACATGATTGAAGATCGGATCCTGGGCTTGAAAGCGCGGGAGAACTACGAGCACCCGGCAGCTACGGTCATCCTCACTGCACACCGGGACCTGGAAGCGCTCGTCCTCACCCGACAGGAACTAGCCTTCAAACGAATGGTGGACGACAAGTGGTCAGAACTTGCATACAAGGGAATGGTCTATGAACCGCTCTACGCGGCATTGAACGCCTTTATCGATACCACGCAGGAGCGGGTGAACGGCAGCGTTGACCTCAAACTCTACAAGGGCAGTGTACGGGTACTTGGGCGGAGCTCCCCCAATGCGATTTACTCTGGTGATCTTGTATCGTTTGATAGTGCATCGATCGACCAGTGCCACGCGATCGGCGTATCGCATTACTTCGGGCTCCAGGCGCGACTTGTCCACGCCCAGAAGACCCGGAAAAATCCCAAAAAATAGAAGATCCGTCTATTCAATTTTTTTCCCGGCGTTTGGTCCCGGTGTGCAATCAAAGACATCAGTGATCTTCAAAATCAACAAACCCTTTGCCGGGTAATGCGGACCCTTTGCCTTGATCTGTGCTTTAATCTTCTCGTACTCGGCACCGCTTGTCTTCACGGTGACTGTCCCTTTGATCTGGAAACAGCGCTTCTTCTCCGGATCCCACACATAGAGCGCAATGAAGGGATTCTCTTTCACGTTTGCCAAGGTCTTGACCATATAGTTATCCCCGATCCAGATCGTGTCATCAGCGACAAGTTGCACGGTTGCTATTGGTGCAACATTGGGGATCCCGTTCTTCGACGCTGTGGCAATGGCAAAGACTTTGTTCTTTCCAAAAACCTCTTTCGCTTCTGCGGATAATGTGACCATCGTAATGTACCTCCTATTACTGGCAATGATGCCAGTGAATTGTTGTATACTCTGTGTATGCTTATGCTTTGTGTAAAAGCGAGGATTATGACTGAAAAACCCGGGGTACGAGTAATGTGGTGAGCGTGGTTCCGGGTTCAAATAGAAAATTATATTGATTGATAACCAAATCGCTTACTATGTGCGCCAGTTTTTTCAGCCGCTTCACAAAACCCAAACCCCATATTGTCGAAAGTCCCCCTCCCCCCTCGATCACGCATGGCGCCGGGATGCATATTCCGGAATACAAGAACAAACCCTATTTTATCGTCGCATCTGTTGAGATGGGAAATACCACAACTAAGTGTATTCTCACCGGTGTAAGCCTTGAAACCGGCATGTCCTACGTGATCAACAAGCATGTCAGCATGAGCCGGGATATCAGGAAACCTAAGCCCGGCGAAGAGATCTTTGGCGAGACCCTTGATGGGACACAGCTCACCCGGGAAGCAGTAACGGAACTTGTGAGGGACACCCTGATAAAGTGCCACGAGGAAGCACACCTTGACCTTAAGACTGACCTTGACTTTGTCGTCCGGAGCACGGGTGTCGTTGCCGAGATGGAATCCCCGGACCAGATTGGGGATTTTGTTATTGCGCTTGCCAATGGCTGCCTGATCGCTGGAGTTCCCCCCCGGAAGATGACTCCCCCGATGTCTAAAGCGAACCAGTCCCAAAAACTCCAGCCATTCAGTTTTGCCGACAAGGTGGTCTTTATTGGCGCGGTGGCGGGGGTCATCCCCCCAGTTGGATCCACGGGTGTTGAGATGGTTGCGAACGAGATGGAAGGTGAACTTGCGATGGCAGGGATCAAGGAGGGAGCAAAATGGACGGCGGTGGATTTCCGGAACCCCTGTATTTCTGTTGATTTCGGGACCACGCTGGATGGCAGGATCACAAGCGACGTGAGCCCGGACAACCCAAATCCCTTTGCAAAGACTATCGGGAACTTCTGCGGACTTGCCGGTGCGATCCCCGATGCTATCGTACGGGGTACCGGACTCGTGCAGGAACGGACGGGCACTGCGCTTGATATCTTTGGGGAACACAGCGTGAGCGGGGGAATCTTCTCCGGTGGCAACCGCAAGGTGATCGATGACTTTGTCGCACGATGCCACGAGCACATCGATATCTGCATTGTACCCCCGGAACGCGATCGGTTCGGCAGGGTGCCGGTGAATGCACGGCTTGCAAAAGAGTCCGGCATCGCGATGATTGGGTGCGATTGTGGTGTGAACTCAAGCGATCTCGATAAACTTCTTCTTGTCGGCGCTGAAATTCATAAAAATTATAATCTTGCAACATTAAATGAAGTAGTCGACCGTGTCTGTGCGAAGATGGCGCTCCGTCTCATTGACGTAGCCGTGGAACAAAACCTTGTTCCCCGGAATGCATCTATTGGATTTACCGGGAGGGCGGCGATCTCCGGGCGGAAACCCGAGTATATCCTTGACGGGATCATCGAACGCAATCTCTTTGACGATCCCATTGACCATCTGGTATTTGTGGATGACGGGCTTGCACGTGGTGCCTCCCTGATGGGGCGGTGCATGAACTCGCTCGGCAAACCCAAAAATCCCATTGGTGGTGTCCGTGGTGGTCCCTGTATTATGAGACGGCGGATCAA
>JAPKXU010000077.1 GCA_026394655.1 Methanoregula sp.
TCGTCGCCGCGTAATTTATCAAGTTTTCCGGCAAAAGATGCTTGTGCAATTCGTCAAGCGGAACTTTCAGGAATTTGGCAAAATATCCCAATTCGTTCCGATATTCCAAAATTGTTGCCGGGGATCGTTTGGCGAGCCTCAGCATATTGAGATATTGCGGCACCGAATATACCATAACACTCAATTTAGGCCAAAAAGTATAATATCATTGCTGTGTGGAGATTGGGTATGAAGATACTCGTTGTTGGCGGGGGAGGACGAGAGCATGCTATCGCCCGTGCGTTATCCCGCAACAGTGAGACAGAGATCTTCTCCGTCATGGCAAAAAAGAACCCGGGTATCGCAGGGATTGCCCGGAGTATATGCCTCGCGAGAGAGACGGATGTCCCCCGGGTTGTCGCGTTCGCACAAGAGACCGGAACAGAATATGCTTTTATCGGTCCCGAAGCCCCGCTCGAAGCTGGCATCGTTGACCAGCTGGAAGCGGCGGGCATAGCCTGCGTCGGACCGACCCGTGCAGCGGCGCGCCTCGAGACTGACAAGGCATTCTGCCGCGAAATGATGGCAGAGCACCGGATTGCAGGTTGTCCGGAATATCGGATCTTTCACAATACCGCAGATGCCATCCCCTTCATCCGGGATCATGAGGGAGATCTGGCGGTGAAACCCATCGGGTTAACCGGCGGAAAAGGTGTACGGATCATGGGAGAGCAGGTCGATCGTGCCGCTGCGATTGCGTACGTGAGGCAGATCAAAGGAGGGGTCGTCCTTGAAGAGCGGCTTCGCGGAGAAGAGTTCACCCTGCAGGCATTTGTTGATGGCACCCATCTGGTACCCATGCCACTCGTGCAGGATCATAAGCGCGCCTTTGAAGGGGATTTGGGACCGAACACCGGGGGAATGGGGTCATATTCGATGCCCAACCATACGCTGCCTTTTGTGACTCCCGCAGATTATAAGCACGCGATAGCCATCATGAAATCCATTGTATCTGTGATGGCGCGGACTGGCAACCCCTACAAAGGGATCCTTTACGGGCAGTTCATGAACACGGCAAACGGTCCAAAGGTGATCGAATTCAATGCGCGGTTTGGAGATCCCGAAGCGATGAATGTTCTTACCCTGCTCTCATCCGATCTCCCGGATATTGTTACACGGATCACTGATGGTTCACTCTCCCAATCCCAAGTATCCTTTGACCATGCCGCTACAGTCTGCAAATATCTTGTCCCTGCCGGGTATCCCGATTCGCCACAGAAAGGCGAATCCCTTACGCTTGGAGACCCTAAAACTGCCACTCTCTATTACGCTAACATCGAAGAACGTGACGGGCAGCTCTATACCCTGTCATCCCGCACGCTTGCGTTTGTCGGTACCGGACCAACCCTCAATGAAGCTGAACAGGCAGCTGAAGCCGCAGCATCGGCTGTGAAGGGGCGGGTACGTCACCGCAAGGACATCGGGACGCGGGCACTTCTTGACCGGCGCGTTGCCCATATGAAGGAGTTGCGATGAAGAAAGATTTCTTATCAATCCTTGATATCAACAAAGAGGAACTCTTTGAGATCCTCTCTTTGGCCGAGCGTCTTAAACGGCAGAAGAGAGCAGGAGTCCCGCATGAACTCTTACGGGGTATGACACTTGCGATGATCTTTGAGAAATCGTCCACCCGGACTCATATTTCATTTGAAGTCGGCATGAACGAACTTGGCGGACATGCCCTCTTTTTAAATGCAAAAGACCTCCAGATTGGACGGGGAGAAGAGATCCGGGACACCGCGCGTGTCGCATCACGGTATGTCTCGGCAGTAATGATCCGTGCCAACCGGCACAGCACCATTGAAGAACTGGCAGAAAATGCTACAATCCCGGTCATCAATGGGCTCTCGGATAACGAACACCCCTGCCAGCTTCTTGCCGATATTCTGACCGTTAAGGAGCATTTCGGTGAGATCCGGGATCTTCGCGTGGCATGGGTGGGTGACGGCAACAATGTCTGCAACTCGCTTGTCCTCTCCTCCGCGCTGACCGGCATGGATATCACTGTTGCATCCCCGGGGGGGTATGAGGTTTCACCAGCAGTCGTGCAGCGGGCGGTATCGCTGGGCGGCAAGGTTAAGACCGTAAAAACCCCGGAAGAGGCGGTCAAAGACACGCATATCCTCTTCACCGATACATGGGTATCCATGGGAGATGAGGCAGAACGCGCCAAACGGATTGCCGATTTCCAGGGGTTTACAGTTGACAGCAGGCTCCTCCGGCTCGCCTCACCAGATGCGAGGGTTCTCCACTGCCTGCCTGCCCACCGGGGGGAAGAGATCACCGGGGATGTGATCGATGGGCAACAGAGCCTTGTCTGGGATGAAGCAGAGAACCGGCTCCATGCGCAGAAGGCATTGCTTGTCAAATTGTTAAAAAAATAATTTTACCTATGAAAGTCGGCAAACCGACTTTCATTCTCTCGTCCTGTATTAGCATCGCTCATCGGGGTTTTTTATTTTTTTTCTATTCGCCGATAAATATCTTGAGCCGGTCGAACATATACTGTTCAACTTGAACTGCTACTTCCTGTTTGCAGCGAAACGCAAGGAGTTCACGTTCGTCGCCGTCCATATTGGCGAATTTCAACCGCTGTTTGCGGTCAACGATCTCCACATCGAATTTCCCGGCAATCTCTGCAATGATAGTTCTCGGTACACCCGGTGGGACGAGTACATCAAATAATGGTTCTTCCTTTTGTTCGACATTCTGTTCTAATTGGGGTTCGCTTGTGGGTTCTTCAGGCATAATACACCATTCTTACTTTCCTATTTTGATCCGCCGTCT
>JAPKXU010000300.1 GCA_026394655.1 Methanoregula sp.
TCTTTTCGGGCGATAATAACCCCCCCGAACTCCTTCAGAAAATATCCCCGGCGGAAGTTATTGAGGGTTAGAATATTGCTGGCATGATATTTTACTTCGAGATCTGCAAAGATTCCGGGGTTACTGAGTACAAAATCAATGTCGTGGTTTGCTGTTGCAGCACTGATATTTTCAAAGGTAAGCGGGACGAGTTCAAACCGGTACCCGGGGACAGCACTATTCAGGTAATCTATGGTCGGTTGCCAGGATGCTTTACATTCATCAATCCCTTTGTGAGCAAGAACACCGATTCTTATGGGAACGCCAGAAGAGTCAGCGGCAACAGGCGGGCAGATACCGCAGCTGGTAATGACAAGAAGAAGTAAGAGGATGCCACAGAGCCGGAGAGGAAAACGGACCGGGGATGCTGACCGCCAATTCAGTTTTTGCTGCATGATCCCTTGAGTATAAATGAGCATTTCTATCCGAACCCGATGGATAGAGGTACCATTCATCAAGGTTATATATTCATATGCAGAGCACCAGGCAGAACAGGTATCCTGTCATCACCATAGAGTACCCGTATTACCGCTGCCATCAATCCCCCTCCACAGTCATCCGCCACGCCCCCTTCGGTACCGTCATCTCAAACCGTGCCCCTTTGCCCGGCTCGCCGATCTCTTTGATTGTAATCCCGGTAATATCAAGGATCTCCCTTGATAAGGCTAAGCCGAGCCCGGTATTCTTCCCAAAGCCGGGATTGAAGATTTTCTCCTTCTCTTTGGGAGGGATGCCAATACCATCGTCTTCGCACACGATCACATGGCTATCTCCTGATTCCAGGGCAGAAAATTGGATAGTCTTGATATTCCCCCCATATCGGACCGCGTTGTCCATCAGGTTGTAAAAGACCTTGACAATCAACGGATCGGCGAACACTTCCGCACCGGCAGGGAGATCGTCCTTCACCATAACCTTTCCAAGCGGTCCTTCTTTTGCCGCAGTATCCACGAGTGTACGGCAGTCCTGCCATGTGGGAGCGTGGACACCGATCTCCTCGTATTCTTTCGTGAACTGGATCATACCGGCAATCCGCTTTGCCGCTGTCGAAACCTTCTGGAAATACTCGTTGTGAGTGGTATCTGGCTCCTTCTTTTCGAGCATGCTGAGGTAACCCATCTGCACCGTCAGCTGGTTGTTGATGTCGTGCCGGGTGATGGAAGAGAGGAGGTTGAGTTTTTTGTTTGCCTGCCGCAGCGCTTCTTCTGCCCGTTTGCGCCCGGTGATGTCCTGGTTAATTCCCTTAACTTTCACCGGGTTGCCATGTTCGTCCTTTTCGAGTATGCCGATGGAATGAAGCGTCCTTTGTGTGGAACCGTCTTTCGGATTGATAACAAAATCAAGGTCATACTCTTTTCCCTCATTAATCAAATCGTTAAACGCTTTAAGTACCAACTCAGGTTCCGTGATGCAGGATGCAAACGCTTCTATCGGGAAACTACCCGCCATTTTAGGATAGCCGAACAGGTGACAACCCTCATCAGAACCCCACATCCGGCTGGTTTTTATATCGTACTCCCAGCAGCCGATATGACCAATATCCTGTGCCATCTGGAGTCGTTCTTCATTTATCCTGCGTACTTTCTCAAAGGACATGCGCTCGGTGATGTCGCGGACCGCTGCAATTATCACATCCCGTCCCTGTACAGAAATGACATTAGCCGTGATCTCGACCGGAAAGATACTGCCATCCTTTCTCTTGTGATACCTGATCGGGATGATACCTTTAACCTCCTGTGTTGCAGCACGGGTTGCATCCGGCTCAGCTGACACAAGTGTATTGGGCTGGCCAATGACCTCGTCTTTCTGATAATCATACATGGGGATGACTGCATCATTACAATCAATAATTATCCCGGACTCTTTGTCAACTACAAAGATGCCATCGGATTCAGCAGCAAAGAGCGCCCGGTACTTCTCCTCGCTCTCCCGAAGGGCATCCTCCACCTGCTTGATATCCGTAATGTCGCTGACTGCAACACTCACCGTTGATATCCCGTCACTGCTGCTGGTGAACCGGACAGCTTCCAGCCGGGCAGGGAATGTTGACCCGTCTCCCCGTCTGAGCATGAGCGTGCAATTCTGTTTTTCCCTCCAGTTCCGCATGTGCATGAAGTACTGGTCCCAGTTTTCAAGGTCTCCGGGAGTGATGAACCGTCCGAACCCGTGGTTGACCAGCTCGCTCCGCTTAACGCCGAGGAGTGTCGCTGCCGCGAGGTTCACTTCGGTTATCAGCGCCTTATCGTTAAGTGAAAGATAACCAGTTGGGGCAAAGTCATACAGTTCAAGGTACTTATCCCGCGCCTCTTCCAGCGCTTTCTCAGCCCTCCTTCGCTTCGTGATGTCACGTGCCGCTGCAAATACACCATTGACCCCTCCATTCTCATCACGGTAGACCGATGCACTGTAGAGGACCGAAATTGTCGTACCATCCCTGTGCCGCAGTTCGAGGGGATAATCACGGACCATCCCCTCCCTGAATACCTCCCGGTACCCGGCCCTTGCCTTGTCTGCGTCTGAAAAATAGTCGGAAAAGTCCGTGCCGATGAGGTCCTCCCGCAAGATGCCCGTCGCCGTCTCCGTGGCTTTATTGACATCGGTAATGGTCCCGTCCCTGCCGATGGTGACCAGCGGGTCGACACTTGCCTCGATCAGGGAACGGTTGTACTCTGCTGCACGCTGCAGGGCCTGTTCCATCTCTTTACGCTGGGAAATTTCCCTGAATGTCCCTTCTATGCCGGTAGGTCTCCCTTTTGTGTCAAAAATGGTATGCGCATTCACCGATAACCGGACCGGCCAGCCGGCCCGGTGTTTCATGGTGACCTCATAATCATGGACAGACCCATTTTTTCGCAAGGCAGAAAGCAACTTTTTCCAGTCTTGTGGGTGCAGGTAGTAATCTGTTATCGGTGTACCGGTGAGTTTGTCCGGTGTCCACCCCAGGAGTTTCTGGCAGGAGGGGGAAATAGCAACAATAGTACCTTCCATGTCAGCCTGGTAATACACATCGTCCATTGTCTCAAGGATACGCCTATATGTCTCTTCGCTTTCCTTCAGCGCCTCAATCTGCCAGATATCAATGATGTCACAGACTGCGATACGGACCGTGGTCAGCCGGGAATTGCCGGTGGTCCGGACCCCCTCCAGCCGGGCAGGGAACATGGAGCCGTCACTTCGCCTGAACGTGAGCCTGCAGACCTGTTTTTCCGTCGCGTTTAGTAGCTGGAGGAAATACTGGTGCCATTTGAAAGAATCTTCTTTCGCAATGAATGTACTAAACAGTTTCCTGAGCAGGTGACTCAGCTCCACACCGAGGAGTTGCGCACCCTTGGGGTTTACATCAGTGATCAAGCCTTTGTTACTGAGCGTGAAGTAGCCAACCGGAGCAAACTCATACAGGTCAAGATACTTATCCCGTGACTCTCCGAGTGCGATATGTGCTCTCCTGAGCTCTTCAGCCTGGTTCTCGAGCTCGATCTGGTGCACCTGGAGTTCGTGAATGAGTTCTTCAGGAGTCTGCCCTGCAAGGTCGGCAGAACGCTTCGGGGAGCGGGCGAGCTGCATCTCAGCGTCATCCCGGAGCGTCTGTTCGATGCCCAGGGGATCCATTTTACTTTCGTCTGTACCCTTATTTCCCGCTGTCATCATGCACCATTCCTATTCATATTGCCGTGTTTGGGTTCCACTAACGGAATGCAGTATGAGGAGGTATTTTCCATCAAAAAGAGAATGTCCCGACTGACTGACTGACCTGACCTGACCTGAATGTTTTGTCACGACCTGATCTAACATTAACTTCCCCTTCTGCCTGTGAACAGATACACTTTTGCATTAAGATTTTGGAAATCTCTCCCCCTTGCAATTATATTGATTGTAAGAACAGTCGTAGACCGCCCCGGCTGAATTCTGCGTACTCACCGCCTGCTGTGTGATAACCTGTTTCACAGATCCCGACACCAGCTGGCTGCTTGCCGGTCCTGTTTTGACATCGTCCCGTCGTGCCGCCGGTTGTTACCGTTACATCGCCATCCAGGTCGGTGCGATATATCGCCGATCCCACCTGGGCCAGGCGACCAAGCGTCGCTGATGTCGGATGACCATAGGAATTCCCGGCCCCCACTTCGATGATGCGGGTCTTCGGATGTACATTGGAAAGGAAGGCTGAGCTGGA
>JAPKXU010000291.1 GCA_026394655.1 Methanoregula sp.
TATTCGAAGTACGGTGCGATGATCGGGTTCGGGATGCCGTAATCGGGTGCCCATGATGGTGGGGGAACCTCATAGGGGAGCCACTTAATACATTGATTGATACCCAGGTGGAGTTATTGAACGTCCGGGAAACCAGATATCCCTCTACTCTCCTTAATCCCGCATAGGGGAAACCTGTCCTTTCCAGTACATTTATTTCTCCTCTTTTCCTATGCCACACTATGCCAACAACCAGAACGATCGCCCGGAAGTTTTCCTCCCGTAAAACGATTGAAGGGGCCGGAGTCCGGCTCCACCGGGCTTTCGGCTATTCCCAGTTGCCACTCTTTGACCCGTTCCTGATGCTTGATGACTTCCGTGCAGAACAGCCGGAAGATTACCTTTTGGGTTTTCCGTGGCACCCGCACCGGGGAATTGAGACCGTGACCTACATGCTGGAAGGGACGGTCGAACACGGCGACAGCATGGGTCATAAAGGCAACGTCGATACCGGATGTGTCCAGTGGATGACTGCAGGTTCCGGCATCATCCACCAGGAGATGCCCAAACCCGTAGATGGCCGGATGGGTGGCTTCCAGCTCTGGGTTAACCTCCCCCGGAGCCACAAGATGATGGATCCGCGTTACCAGGAGATACGTGCTGAAGACATCCCCAAGGTCACTTTGCCGGGTGGTGTGAGCGCGAGCGTCATCTGCGGTAAGATCGCAGGGGTCGCCGGTCCCGTGCACGATATCGTGGCGGATCCGGAGTACCTTGACGTGACACTTGAACCGGATGCGCAGTTCTCCCACCGGGTCAGGCCCGGCTACATGGCCACGGTCTACGTTATTGGGGGCAGAGGGAGATTCGACCAGCACCAAAAAGAGGAACTGACAAACCGTACCCTGGCTTTGTTCAGCGTTGAGGTGACCTCGGTCGATGTTCATGCAGGTAGCGAAGGTGTGAGGTTCCTGTACTTCTCCGGCAAACCACTCCGTGAACCGATTGCATGGGGTGGACCCATTGTGATGAATACAGAGGACGAGCTCCAGCAGGCATTTGCCGAATACCGAAACGGTACGTTCATAAAGAAAACATCCTGAATACAGAAAGAGAAGTAAATACCGCGATTGATGATGGGGAGAAGACGCTGAAAAGAGCATCCGTGATAATCTCAATAGTCCAACGACCCCGAACCGCTTGTCCTGCACCACTTTGCCCTTGTCTCAAAGATGACGAACATGGAGCTGTTCCTTACAGCGGCACAGGATCAGAACGTGCTGGCACGGGACGATATCGAGACATGGCTGTGGGAGCTGAAGGCTGCGAATGCCGAGGGTCGGTTCACGTTTGCGGGGATGATGTTTGCGGTGGCGGGGAGGAAGTGAAAATACTATGACGATTCAAGGCAGGCGCGAGACCGACGGGGTCACAATCTCAAAAGATGAATATGACTCCATGAACAGGATGAACACGGTTCTTTCTGATGAAAATATTATGGCCCAGATCAGGAAAGGAAAACAAAAAGACGTGAGATCCCGTTTCTTTGAAGAAGTAGCAAAGGAACTGGAAATTTAAAATCATCTTTGTATTTGATCACTTCTGAAAAGTGTCCGGGGATGAACTTCTGAACTAGAAAAGTATCCTGTTCACTGACGCGATTCCTCGTGTTTCAAGATTTGCCGGACTTCATTTTTCAGATCGGGCAGTTTGTTCCTGGCGTTGTCCCACAGTATCGTCGGTTTGATCCCGAAATATGCATGAGTCAGAACATCCCGGAAACCTGCGATCTTTTTCCAGTCGGTCTTCGGGTGCCGTTCCTTGAGATCTTCAGGCAGGTTCTTTATTGCTTCACCTATGACCTGGAAGTTCCGGATAACGGCGTCTCTCCTCCTCCTGTCTGCGACAAATTCATCGAACGTGATCCCGATCGTGTCCTCCTCGATATTGGCGATTGCCTCAAGGATGTCGTCAAAATAGAGGAGCACCGACCTATGCATAGACAACCTCGCCGAGTATATACTGTTTGAGGCGCTTCTTGATCGCGCCTTTCATCACGAGATCGACCTTCCGCCCGAACAGGTCTTCGAGATAGAACTTGCAGTCCATGTAGTTGTCGAACGTCTCCTGCCCTTTACGGAACGCAACCAGCACATCCACATCGCTCTCCGGCCGCTCCTCTCCGCGTACGAAGGAGCCGAATATGCCGATCTTTGCAACCCCGAACTGTTGTTTTAATACCGGTTCGTGCTGCCGGAGGAGTGCGATTGCGTCCATTTCCCTGTTTTTCAATATTGGAGTTGGCAGATTTAAAAGTGTGCGGGCTGCATAGGAGCAGGGTGTGCTGGCACGGGACGAGATCGAGATGTGGCAGCGCGAGCTGAAGGCGGCAGATGCCGGGGGGCGGTTCACGTTTGCAACTGACCACCAGCCTTTTCTTGAACTCCAGCCAATCCTGACTTCATGGCAAAAAAACAGGCGAATGGCCGCGTCCGGAAGATTGTCGAGAAACGGGCAGAGAACCAGAAGAGGCTTAAAAAAGAGGCCCCACTCCTGTTTGAGGGATTCGATAACCTGATGAAGGCATACTACGCAGAAAGTGCTCTCGATACACGGTACAAGGAGCTGATCGCTGTGGCGCTCTCGGTATCTCGCTGCTGTATCCCCTGTCTTGCAAACCACACGAAGAATGCCATAGAGGCAGGAGCGACCCGTGAGGAGGTCATCGACGCCGCCAAGATCGGTGTCGAGTTCGGCGGCGGGCCGTCATTTGTCGTAGTAAGGAACAACCTCTTAGACTTCCTCGATGAGCTGGTGCCGCCGGGGGAATAAGATTTTTTCAGGCCCCCCATTCCGGTCTTTTTCTTTTTTATCACGGCAGAAACTGTTATCCCCACATTTTTCCAACAGTTTTCCATGACACCCGGTGAAAAAAGCCCCAGACACCCTCCCCACGAGGTTCACTCCCCGAAAAACACCGCAATCCTCGACACCCGCCTGCGCCGGTTTATCTACCGCCCCGACCGGCTCGCGGAGCGGTATGTGAAACCCGGCAACCGCGTCCTCGATTTCGGCTGCGGCCCGGGGTTCTTCACCCGGGAATTCGCAAAGCGTGTCGGGGAGAACGGGCAGGTTTTCGCAGTGGACCTGCAGGAGGAGATGCTCGACATCCTGCGGAAGAAACTGGGGCCCGAAGGGCTCATGCCGCGGATAACGACTCACCGGTGCGCACCGGACTCTCTCTGCCTTCCCGCTGACCTGAACGGGACCTTCGATGTCGCGTTTGGCATCTTCGTCGTTCACGAGGTGCCTGACCCGGAGAGGCTGTTCCGGGAGATCTCGATGCTCCTGAAACCGGGCGGGACGTTCTTCTATTCCGACCCCCCGTTCACAGTTCCGGGCAGGGAATTCCGTGACAACCTTGCACTGGCGGAGAGGGCAGGGCTTCGGCTGGCTGAAAGGAGGTTCTATTTCCTGAACCGGGCAGCGGTGCTGAGGAAGGAGTGAAGTGGGGAATGCCTGCGTATCTTATCGCACGGGTGGATATCACTGACCCGGAGCAGTACCGTCACTACCTGAACGCCACGCCCCCGATTATTGAAAAATACGAGGGAAAAGCCATAGCCCGATCCACAGACCCGATCACACTGGAGGGGCCGGAGGAGACCCGCCGGATTGTCATCCTGCAATTCCCTACCGTCGGGAAGGTGAGAGAATTTTACCATTCGCCCGAGTACCAGGAAGCCAAAAAACTCCGCGAGGGTGCGGCAATTGGAGAACTTATTGTTGTTGAGGGGATCGCAGCTGGATGATGAGCGGGGAGCAGTTCCTTGCAGCGGCACAGGAGCGGGACGTGCTGGCACGGGACGAGATCAAAGCATGGCAGCGGGAGTTGATGGCTACGGATGAGAAGGGGCGGTTTGCGGTTGCGGGGGGATGATGTTTACCGTGGAAGGGAGGAAGTGATGCCTGTGTATCTTCTTAATGGGTGGATATGACCAACTGGGAAAGATACCGGTACTACTTGAACGCCACACCGCCAATCATGATTCAAATTAAAACGGGGTTTTAATTTCAGATTCTTCGAGATAATATTTCCGCTGCCATTCACGAAATAAGTCGGTTAACACTTTTAAAAATTTATCACTAAATTTCATATAATCATCTCGTAGATTTGAATATTCCTCAACAAGCTCTTTCAGAGGAGATTGCATTATGAATGATCGCAATTGTTCTCTATGTTGGTTAAAAAAATTATACATTTGAGCATTACGGACAGATTTTGCATCAGCAATAGTAAGAGTGAATATACTAAGGTAATCCCGGTCTTCATTCGGAAATTTCTTTTCGGGTAGATTGAGTACGTCGCATAATTTTCTAAATTCAGTCCAAATTGCATCTTTTTGTTTAAAAATTTCAGAATTTATTATTTCAAGTCGTTTGGAGTAATTATCATATTCATCACTCATTCGTTTAATTTTGCCAAGATATTTCTCTAGAACAATATCGGGATCATGAACCATTTTTTTCAAAAAATCATTGGGAGAATCCTTAAATTTTCCTCTTTCCTCTGGTATTATTTCTTGCTCGTAGAAATAACGTTCAATATTATATCCACGCTCAAAAAAGTCCCGACCCTCTTCGATTTTATTTTTTATTGGAGAGAATATCGTTTTTCCTAAATATTTCACGATCTTCTCTGATTTTTATTTAATATGTACATAGATATTTACCGGAGAAGAAACAAACATGAAAATACCGCAAAATGACACTAATAGACGGCTCAAATGTAACAATCGGGCATCTCGGAATAGTAGCCGGGGTGTTTGATACTTTAGAGATAGGACAGTACATCGATGAAGTCATCCCGAAGACCCGTCATCACAAAATAACCCACGGGACTGCAGTAAAAGCGCTCACTCTGAACGGACTCGGGTATAACGAAGGCAG
>JAPKXU010000269.1 GCA_026394655.1 Methanoregula sp.
CAAAAGAGTCCTACCCTCAATTTATTGAGCAACCGGATAATGCCCATATCATCCTCTCTATCGAACAGTACCTGAAAAACCCTGCCCGGATCGACGCGACAGAGAAAGATGTCCAGCGGTTAAACGAAGCAATAAGCCAGCAGGTACGTATAACCGAACTCAAAGAAAAAGCACTCAATCTGCTCGCTGAAACCGAACAGTTAGTACTGGTTCCCGCCTCAATAAAGACAGATATTCAGACTCAGGATGAACCAACAATTGCGAGTGCCATCCGACAGATCGAGACGCTCCGCGCCTCAGCCAAACCCGAACTTGTCCTTTCCTTTGATTGCAGCCGGTTGTCTGCCGGCGAATGGCATAAAGTTGAGATCCAGATAAAGAACACTGGAACTGCGCGTGCAGTTGACGTGAACCTCTCGTTCTCGGATGACTTTGATACCCGGTGGATTGAACCCCTCGAAGTTGAGGCGGGAAAAACTGCTGTTATCACCAGCGGGATTCTGCCAAAAAAGAAAGGCAACATCCCGTTGGAGATCAGTTGCTCGTATAAAGACAAACGGGATAAACCATATCAACAGAAGTTCAGGTTCTGGATCGATGTTACGGACAGGATGAGTCTCACCCCGGGAAAAGATATTACAACAACTCCTTCACAGAGCCCTGTCTATCAGTTCACCCCCAAACCTCTTACACCAAAACAACTCCCTCCAGATCTCGCTGATCGGTATACTGAATCAGAATTTATCGGGAAGGGTGGATTCGCCCGCGTGTTCAAAGCGAAAAGAAAGGACGGGAAATATGTCGCAGTCAAGATTCCTATCTCTATGGATGCAGTGACAGGAAAATCGTTTATCGCTGAGATGCAGAACTGGACAAAACTTTCACATCCCAACATTGTCAAACTCTACGATTTCAACATCATGCCGATACCCTATTTTGAGGAATAACTCTGTGACAGTGCACTTGCAGATCAGAATAAACCAATTGAGAGTGAAGAAGCCGCATGGATCCTGTTTAACATCTGTGAAGGGCTCAAATTTGCCCACGTCCGGAAGATTATCCATCGCGACTTAAAACCCCAGAACATCCTCTTGAAAGAGGGGGTGCCGAAGATCTCGGACTGGGGATTATCCAAGGTCATATCCGATTCGACCTCCACCACCACTACTACCTCATTCACACCCTACTATGCGGCGCCTGAACAAGTGAGCAACAAGGTAAAAGATGAACGAACAGATATCTGGCAGCTGGGCGTGATTCTTTATGAGTTGGTTACGGGAGCATTGCCATTTACTGGCGACAGTATGATCGAAATCGGAATGAATATCGCCACAAAAGATCCCCGGCTTCCAGCTGATATCAATCCCGGAGCAGCGCAGATAGAGTCTGTCATCCTAAAATGCCTGAAGAAGGATCCGGCAGAGCGGTACCAATCGGTGCTCGACCTCCAGAAAGCACTTGGGCTTCTTCTCCGGAAAAATTATGCAGAGCAATTCACGATGAGCGTGAGTACCAATGACTTCCGCAGATCAGCGTTCTATTGCGGTGATCTGGTGATGATCAACCTGTTGACCGGGGATATTGCCACCGCATACAAATACCTCTCCGATCTCACTACGTACGCAGAAGGCGACGTGAAAGCGGATGCAATGGAACTCTCCGAGCAGATCCGCAACCGGATGGAGTACGGTATTGCAGAGATCCCCGATGAACTGATTCAAAAAGCGGAGATCATCGTCCACAAAGTGAGCCTGCACTTCAGGAAGTGAGGGTAGAGGAAAGAGATTATGGGGATTCTTCATCATTGGGATTAACCGTTTAAAAAAAAGGAAATTTTGAGATTTTGGTATGTAAGTACGGTCACATAGTAAACACGCACACGCCATTCTGGTTCAATAATTATCCCAGCGGTTTTTCTTTTTCCGAAGGAGATACCCGATAATAATTGTGATGCTCACTTGGTCCCAACACTTCTGTTTTTCCTCAAACGCCCCGGATTGCAAAACGCATCACACAGTGCGCCGCATTCGACAATGGCGCACAAATGCTTTAAATTCTCGTGCTGAAGTATATTTACGCCTACAAGGGCGAGGAAAATACGACAACTATGGCTAATTTTGTACAGCAATCCATAATCAAGTCCGCAACCCGGGTTCTCACAAACCCGATCGCGGACGTGGACTCGTTCGAGACGATTGTCAATGCAGTCGTCACTGACAACCCGTTCACCTGCACCGCATATACTGTCGGCGGTGTGGCGATGGACGCGGTCGCGATTACCAAGCACTCCTACGGGGCCCTCTTGGTATGGGAAGATGTAAAGCACCACAATTGACCCCCGTTTGTTGACAGTGATTATATCCGATTTTCAGCCGCAAGCACTCATCCGGTAATCTTGAAAGTGGAAAAAAATACTGTCACTAAATTAGGACAAAAACTCTGTCACACTACAAACGGCAAATTCATTCCATGTGCATTGGAATGTCCTGATTGCGGTCTGATAAAACCGGACTGATTTACGGGCAGGATTGCTGCTGGCGCGATGTTCCTGAACTGGTGGCTCATTATAAATATATGCATAGCGAAGCGTTGCTCATGAGCAGGAGTATTTCGATAAGAATATGCAGCATAAACCTGCACTGCAGAGGAGAGCGCGATGAACCCGGACGATAATCTGCTGGTCGGCATCATAGATGATGCGATCCATACCGACACCCCGCATGGCCATGCCATTAAACGGAT
>JAPKXU010000012.1 GCA_026394655.1 Methanoregula sp.
GCATCACTTTCGATCTCTGCCGCAGCTGTTGCAGAGCTGCGGAAGAGTGCAGAAGTTGTTGCAGAGATGTGTAACTGTGAGGCATCGTTGCACCGATCATCATCAATCCAGACTGATCCACCAATGCGCTGTTTTCGCCAATTCCTTTTTGACCCACTAAACAACAACCCACAAATTCACTTCACACCAACCCCTGCATCTCATCTGCTACATTGACAAGACGGAGATACATATTGAGTGCAGCACGCAGGGCAGAGGTATCCTGTGCCTCGACTTTGAGGACAAGTGTATCTGTCCCATCAAGCCAGCACTGCGTTGTTGAACGCGGGTTCACTTCGTCAGAAAGTTCTGGCGCGATAGCCCGATAAATCCGTTCGGCATGTGTGGTTGTAAACCGAAAATGTGCTTCGTGAACGGGCACAGGTATCCCTCTGGAATGGGATATGGAAAGAACACTATAAAAATAGATTGCAGGCAGGGTAACTGAATACTCTTACCGTGCCTTGAGTTCTTTGATTGCAGCGCCGCGTTCCTTGAAGAGGATACGGTGCCCACAGTAGGGACACCTGACGTTCACGTCAATCTCTACCTTCTGTTTGCACCGGGCGCACTTGTATGTACTTGCCATCGTCAATCCGCACTGATCAGGCTTTCTCTTCCACTTTACGGTCCATGGTGCGGAGCGCGATCTTTAATGCTGGTGTCTGCGGCTGGTATGCTCCACCGGCAAACTTGTACCCGCACTTCCGGCATCCCCAGATACCGGTACCCTTCCGCTGTAAAGCATCCATGTCACACTTCGGGCAGCGGTGGACTGCACGGGAGATCTTCTCCATCTCGGCAACTCGCTTCCGTACAAATCTTCCGTACCTGCAACCGAAACGCCCTGCACTACCAGTTACTTTTCCCTTTGCTGTCTTATCTGAGCTTGCCATGATGTTTACCTGATGGTTGCCTTATAAACTCCCATCGATATGTCTTCTCATATTTGTCTTTGAAATTAATATACTTGATTGAGGATCTTCACCTGACCCTCGGTCACCCGGGATCTTGATTGCAAGGCGTAATTCCTCAAACCGGATGGGGAGCAGGGGGCGCAACGCCTTCACCGTCTCTTTTACGAGTTCATCAAGATGCTTGAACGGATCGATGTTGACACGGGCTTCTTCCATTGCCATCTCGATCCGGTGGGGGGGGTGCGGATGACCCGTCTGTGGATTGACGGCGTTTCGGGCGATAAACGTGATCACTTTCCGACGTTTCTCCTCGATCATCTGCTTGCGTTGCTCCGCAGTAAGATGAATTTCGCCCTTCTCGATAATCCTCTTTGCGACCGTTGCAAAGTCTGTGGTATGAAAGACTTTTTCGAGAGATTCGTCCGAAGCCCGCGTTCCCCGTGACGCATTGCCAAAGACGTTTAATGCAGCAACCACATCTTCGATATTTAAGGCTTCACCCTGGCGTACACGTGCCGCAAGGTTTGGATCTACAAGGATCTCAAACCGCTCGCCAAAACTTTCGAGCCGGGCGACAACGGCATTCTCAAGAGAGATCATGAGGGATCACTGCTTGAACTGTTCAACAAATGTGGCGACTTCGTCTTTGGTCATCTTACGGAACTGCGCATTCTCGCGCCCGATCACGCCAATCTCTACGGTATCCACATCGAACTTCCCTTCTGTTGCGGAGTGGAGTGCTTTTAAGCCGAGGAGGATCGCATCCTTGATCTCTGCGTCCGGGTTGTACTCTTCCTCAAAGACTTTCATAGCGGCAGGTCTGCCGATACCGATACCCGTTGCCTTGTACTCGAGGAGGGTGCCGGAAGGATCGGTCTCAAACAACCGGCTCTCTCCATCACTAACACCAGCGATGAGGAGCGCTGTACCATATGGGCGGATGCCGCCGTACTGGGTAAGGGTCTGCATGTGGTCGCAGAGCTTCTTTGCGAGCGCCTCGACCTCGATCTGTTCATCGTAGGAGACCCGGTTGATCTGGCATTCGACCCGCGCCCGGTCGACAAGTGCCCGTGCGTCCCCGACAAGTCCCGATGAAGCGACACCGATATGGTCATCGATCTTGAAGATCTTCTCGATTGACGACGCTTCCAGCAGTTTTGAGCTTACCCGCTTGTCGACAATGAGGACGATGCCATCCTTTGCCTTGATCCCAACTGCTGTCGTTCCACGCTTCACCGCTTCACGGGCGTATTCCACCTGATAAAGTCGTCCGTCGGGCGAAAAAACGGTGATCGCCCGGTCATATCCCATCTGATATTGTGGTTGCATTTATTTTTCCTCCAGATCCTCTGTTGTCAGAAACAATCGGTGTGTATTTTTAAATCCCTTTTCAATCACATCAAGTTTATGACCGTCACAATGTACGACCTCAAATGTCCGAGTGTCGAATGTACATTCCTCATTCAATGCTCTTACCCTGCCCTGCGGCACATAAGAACCCATCACGCCAATACGGTCACGCAAGCTTTCGATCGTACCCGAAGCAGCAATGATCCGCAAGGCGATCTGGTGATCCCGGCATGTGGTGATTGTGGAGAGTGCAATAGTACACTCCCGTTCGGTTCCTCTCCGGCACCGGAGGATCGCGTATCCCTCTTCGAGGGCGATTACCGCGGGGTGCATCGTTGCTACCATCATATCCCCCCAGAGTGATGTTGCCGCTTCGTGAATCGTGTAATAGAGGTCCTTTGCTTCAAGAGGTACCCCGCATGGTTCGATCCGTGCGAGAAGATATCGCCGTTTCTCGCGAAGGGTGGGAGGACGGACGCTCATGAGATCACCCGCACAGGCATCTCTTTTGGCGCAGTAGTTTCCGCTACACCACCTAGTGCCTGTTCGATATCCTCTTCATCCATACCGATGATCGAGCAGATCCCGGATATTTCCCGCACTGAACGCATACCCAGTACCGAACGAGCACCCGAAGAGATCGTGAGGGGAAATTTGTAGCGGTAACGCAGGGTCAGAATGTCGAGGTAACGGTGGATTGCCTTCTGCCGGACGTGTCCGCGCCCGGATATCAGGGGCGAGAGATCAAGATCAATGGCGGTTCCACTCTCTGCGGCAATCTTTGCAGTCACATGGTCGAAGGCGTACTTGTCAGCCAAATGAATGTCCCGCAGGATATGAACACCTCGCATGCCACAGACCGCACGATTAAACCCGTTATCGCGTGCCTGCACCGATACGATTACGCCCGGTCCATTACCCCGTTTGACCTGTGTTGTGACTTCCTTTACTGACTGCGCGGAAATCATCAAGCCAAAGAATACGGGTATATCGCCGGCAGTGCATGACGGTGTATCTGCCGCGACAATACTGTCAAAGCCAAGCGCTGCAGCTTCCTGCGCCATCCGGCGCACTGATGATAACCCATTGGGATAAGGAAACACGCAGGCGTCGGTGATCATCATAAAGATACCATTACTAAAAAAGAGGATAAGATTATTTGCCCTGGTTCGCGTGGGAACGGATGCTGGGGCGGGTCTTTTCGGTACCCCTGCCCCGTGTTCCCATACCGCGTCCCCGTCGACCGGCTGCTGTCTTGCCACGCTCCGCGCGCCCGCGGTGAACGGTGTCGCCAATCCATGCGAGCTTGGGATCGCTCTTGATCACCGGGTGGTGACCGTCAACAAGGATGACCTCGTAATATTTCAGCTTCCCGTCCTGCACTACCCAGTAGGAGTTGAGCACTTCCATGTTCGGGTACCTGCGTGAGGCGCGCTCTTCGGCGATGCGCTGCAGGCTTTTTCCCGGGGTGAGACGGTTCTTACCCATACGGGCAGACCGGCGTGCACGGACATACCGGGAGCTCCTGCGTCCTCCACGGCGTATTTGTACCCGGACAACTGCGATACCCTGCTTTGCCTTGTAACCGAGCGAGCGTGCGCGGTCAATGCGGGTGGGGTGCTCTAACCGGGTGATGCTCCCTTCCCGGCGCCATAACTGCATCCGGTCCCAGAGGAGGGCTTTTACCTCACTCTTTTCAGGTCTGTTCCATGCCTCCCTGACGTAGGCATACATTGATTTAACCATTTACTCTCACCTCAAGGTTCAGCCCTTATCAGGCTACATTCCTTAGAAACGGGACGAATCCCATATTCCCATAAACTTGGACTGAGTGGGTATTAAAGTACACCGGCATCGGTACAACGTGGCTTTTTCATGAATTTTTTAAATTAATGTAAAATCAATTCAAAAATTATATCTTAATCTTGAGATTATTGATGAATATGCCAGATGAAAGGATTACAGATTTTTGTACGAATTGCGGAACCCCTAATACTGCAAAAAACCAGTTTTGTTCGAAATGCGGCGCATCGCTTATCAAAACGGATAATTCCCCGATATTATCCCCTCCACAAAACAATACCATCACAGGAAATCAAGAAAAAACACGAAGAAATAATATGCTGATTGTGGGGGGAGTAATTTTTATTTTATTATTTGGAAAGGCTCAGCACTGGGGTTACCCAAAAAAGCTCAGCTCATGGGTACCCTCAATTGGTCATTTTAGGCTCAGCTCATAGGTTACCCTAAATGATATTTCTCGTCGTCATTGTTTTT
>JAPKXU010000265.1 GCA_026394655.1 Methanoregula sp.
ATCTGGTGGCAGCAGGATCACCATTTCGTCTTCAATATTGCTCTGGTCAACACCAGCCCTGACACCGATATGGCCCCCTTCAACTTCCGAAAGGATGAACGGGAATTCAATCAGCACATCTTTCGATGCATCGAGAATCGACTGGAGGAACCGGGCGTCTACTCCGGTCATCTTTCAGAACCTCTGCGCCCGGGGTGTAGGCGTGATATCCACAAGTTAGCGGGAATATCCTTTCGCCTTCGAGTAGACCGATGACGCGATGGAGACGATATCTCCTTCTTGCAGTGCGATCCGGTCCGCAATGAGGGCCGGGAGATCATCCCCCGCGTGGATAAGCGGGAGGTCTTTGACCGGTAATATGGTGAGAGTCATATCAATCGCTTTGTCCCATCAGAGAAATCTGCATGTTTCTGCCGGGGATATGCTTAAAAAGAGCAGGAATCAGGTTTTCACAATACCTGGTTAATAACATTCTGCCCTCTTCCCGGATACGATCATGCGGGTTACGGCAGAAGTCATCAGCCGGAAACGGCGGTTATGGCGGACTTCATCGCCGGATTAGGTTTTGATGAGAAGTACTTTTCAAAGTATCATCTGATATTCATTTCGCTTCAGTTCCGGAATAAGAAATCACTGATAGTAAGATGCTCACCTGAAGAAATATCCTATAAAAAAAATGATTTAATAGGTCGCAAGATACCGGTCGAGTTCCCACGGGTGGACTGCGAGACGGAATGCATCGATCTCTGCTTCCGCGATACGGGCGAGGTTCTCGACCATATGGCTGCCCAGTACGTCGCAGATCACCTTGTCCCTCATAAGGTATTCCTGTGACTCCGCAAGGCTGCCGGGCAACATCTCGATCTTCATCTTCTTGCGTTCCCTCTCGCTCAAGTGGTAGATGTTGACATCCGTACTCCCCGGGGGCATGATCTTGTTCTTCACGCCGTCCAACCCGGCTGCAAGCATGCAGGCAAACGTGAGGTATGGGTTGCACATCGGATCCGGGCTCCGGAATTCCGCTCGGGTACCGTTGCCCCGGGCAGCAGGTACACGCACCAGTGCCGAACGGTTTGCATCGCTCCACGAGATATAGCAGGGCGCTTCATAACCGGGGACAAGACGCTTGTACGAGTTGATGGTCGGGTTTGCCACGCGGGTGATCGCCTTTGCATGTTTCAGGATCCCCCCGATATAATAGAGTGCGGTGTCGCTGAGCCCCTTAGGTGCATCCGCATCGAAGAATGCATTTTTTCCTCCTTTGGAAAGTGAGGCATGGGTGTGCATGCCACTGCCATTAATACCGGCGATCGGTTTTGCCATGAACGATGCATGGAGCCCGTGCCTGAGCGCGATGGCTTTCGATGCATACTTCTGGGTTACGACACGGTCGGCTGTTGTGACGGCATCAGTGTACTTGAAATTAATCTCGTGCTGGCTCGCCGCGACTTCATGGTGGGACATCTCGATCTCAAAACCCATCTGGGTCAGCGAGAGCACAATATCCCTTCGCACATCCTCGGCTCTGTCATTCGGGGCAAGATCGAAATAGGCTCCTGAGTCCGAGAATTGTGTCGTCGGCTTCCCATCAACAAGATTGAACAGGAAAAATTCGAGTTCGGGACCAGTGTTGAAGGTGTAACCCATTTTTGCGGCTTCTGCCATCATCCTCTTCAGGACATACCGGGGATCGCCTTCGAACGGTTTGTTTCCATAGGTATACACATCGCAGACAAACCGAGCAACCTTGCCTTCAGCGGTTCTCCACGGCAGGACTGCATAGGATGCCGGATCTGCCTTCAGCAACATATCGGATTCTTCGATGCGGGTGAATCCTTCTATCGATGAACCATCGAACCATGTCCCCTCGGTCAGGGATTTTTCCACCTGCGCAACCGGTATTGCCGCATTCTTGGGCATGCCCAGCACATCCGTAAACTGGAGCCGGACAAATTTTACGTCGTCTTTCTTTATCCTGTCAAGTAGTTTCGTAACATCGGTGTTTGCCATGGTAAACCTCACTCCGGCGGGATGTAATGAACGGGAGAGAAAAGGGAAAACGAATGATGTCAGCAGACGATCTCCCACCGTTCCCGCCCGGTCATGAACCTCCCGGTTGGTGGCAGAAGTCATCAGCCGGAATCGGCGGTTATAAGGCGGACTTCATCGCCTGATTGACGTTTTGATGAGAAGTACATTTCCATGTACTTTAGGATAATCATTTCGGTTTGGTGTCTCATGGTTGGAACCAGTGGTGTTAAGAAACGGAGCCGGGAAAAGTACTAGTGACGAATTATGAGAAGCGATGAAATAAAGAAAGGTAACCAACGGGCTCCCAACCGCTCGCTGCTCCGGTCGCTGGGGGTCACCGACCGTGAGATGGACCTGCCGTTTATCGGGATTGCAAACGCATGGAGTGACATTGTCCCCGGTCATGTCCACCTGCGGACACTGGCGCAGAAAGTCAGGGAAGGCATCACCGCTGCCGGTGGTGTGCCGTTCGAATTTGGTGTCATCGGGATCTGCGACGGAATTGCAATGGGCCACGAAGGGATGCGGAACGCTCTTCCGTCCCGGGAAAATATTGCCGATTCCATCGAACTGATGGCACAAGCGCACTGCTTCGATGGGCTGGTTTGTGTGGGAACCTGCGACAAGATTGTGCCGGGCATGCTCATGGCAGCGGCAAGGCTGAACATCCCCACAATCGTTGTGACCGGGGGTCCGATGCTTTCCGGCCATATGCAGGGAAAGGAGCTCTCGCTCATCGATGTTTTCGAAGGGGTAGGGAGACAGGCAGCAGGCAAAATGACCGAGTCCGAACTTTGCGAGCTGGAATGTGCGGCAATGCCCGGGTGTGGATCCTGCCAGGGTCTCTATACGGCAAACACGATGGCATGTATGACCGAAGCACTCGGTATGTCTCTGCCCGATTGTGCAGCGACACCAGCAGTCGATGCGGCGAAACTCCGGCTTGCTCGCGAGAGCGGCGAACGGATTCTGCCGCTGGTCAGGGAACAGGTACTGCCCCGGCAGATCCTCACCCCACAGAGTTTTTCCAATGCCATCAAAGTCGATATGGCGCTGGGCGGATCGACCAACACCGTCCTTCATCTCATGGCGATTGCGCAGGAAGCAGGAGTTCCTATCACGCTCGACACATTCCGCGACATTGCACGCACCACTCCGCATCTCTGCAACATGCAGCCCGCTGGCCCGCACTCCATGGAAGCCCTGTTCCATGCCGGAGGTGTCCCTGCGGTCATGAACCGGCTGACCGCGTCTCTTGACGATGTTGTAACCGTTTCAGGAAAAACGGTTCAGGTGATCGCCCGCGAACATCCGGTGAAAAACGAACGGGTGATTGCTCCATTAAACGCACCGGTGCATGCTGCCGGCGGTTTGAAGATCCTGCGGGGCTCCCTTGCACCGGACGGTGCAGTGATCAAGTGTGGTGCGGTTGACGAAGCGATGTGGAAACATCAGGGTCCTGCCCGTGTGTTCAATGGCGAGAAGGATGCGATGGATGCGATCCTCAAGCAGCGCATTGAGGAGGGGGATGTCATTGTTATCCGGTACGAAGGCCCGAAAGGAGCGCCTGGCATGCCGGAGATGCTTTCTCCCACATCGGCGCTGATGGGACAGGGCTATACTCGCGTGGCGCTTGTGACTGATGGACGGTTCTCCGGAGGAACGCGGGGGCCATGTATCGGACATGTGGCACCGGAAGCGGCGGCGGGCGGCCCTATTGGGCTTGTGAAAGAAGGCGATACGATCCGGATCGACCTCTATGCCGATACGGTTGATCTTCTTCTTTCACCGGAGATACTACAAAAACGACGGCAGGAGATGGTCCCGCACAGGAAACCCGTGACCGGGGTTCTCGCACGATACGCCGCACTTGTCGGGCAGGCTGATAAGGGAGCGGTGCTGCGAAACGGATAATTCTGATACTTCACCTTTTATGTTCGACGCGACCGGATACTAATCCTTTTCTTCAACGGGGCGGTGCATTCCGGGTACCGTCGTCCGAGTGTTTCCTGTACCCTGTTCAGGAGCTGTGCAAATCCTTCACCAAGACCGCCATACTGGATATCCCGTATCACTGCGTGCAGGAAGATCTGGTAGTAGGTGCACAGGTCGTCGAACGCCGGGTCAGAAACCCCGGCACGCTTGTTGACGAGAAGTGCGGACTGGTAGATCTCCCGGATTTTCTTCGGATTATCGTACGAGCAGATCGTCTCAAAAAATGTATGTGAAGCCCTGACCATCTCATCGATAAGCAGGGGAAAATTCTCCGGCAGGACAGCGAACTGCTGAGTGAAAACCGGGCAAAACCACGGTGCCATGCGGATCTCCGGGCGCAGTGCACGAAATTCGGGGTGATTGTAGATCTTCAAGATAGTTTCCCTTGTTGTGATAATTCTGCACACGTGTCCGGAAGATGATTCATTCCTATACCGTTCGATGAATTTAGTAGTCTGGAACGACTCGATCCACTTCCGTATCGTCACCACCTTCGTAAACCCGACGCCAGTGGCGAGATCGATCTCGCTGTGCGGCTCGCCATCAAGGAGGATACGCATCAGCCGGAGTTTTACCGGAGACTTCATCGAGAGACTCCTTTGGGGTTTGCACCGGCAGCGTCATCACATGCCTTTCGCACAATAGGCGACGGATGATCACGGAGTTTCGCCATCAACCGACGACTGTCGTTTGTGTTTATCAATGACAGTGCATACGCAATCTCCCGCAGGATATACACATCCTGACCGGCGCTCATTATCTCTTCAAATTCAGGCACCGCCCGCTCGTATCGCCGCTGTCCAAGGATCTGGATCGCCATCATCCGGTGCTCCATAAGAGGGTGATGCAGAGTGAGGAGGAGTCGCTCTTCATACGGTTTTTCCCGCCAGCGATCGAATGATTTTCCACACTGCGGACAGATTTGCTCATCATCGGGAGTTTGCCTCCCACAGAACGGGCAGAAGAATGTTGTACTCATCTGTTACCTCAGTCGCAGCATCGCAGGGGATTATCCGCTTCCTGCCTGCGTATTGGATCTTGACGCATATGCCCAATCATGGTGAGTGCATCCAGCGCCAGATACGTGTTTTCGAGTGTTGCCGATCCCCCGAAGATCGACCTGACGTATCCACCATTCTCACGGCAGCATCTCTTGATAAATTCTTCACATTGCACAAAGACCGGTGTATAGTGGTTGAGAACAGAGCATGCGAGTATACCGGCATGGACGTGTTCGAGATACGCGGGTTTTGTGCCCGGCACTGCGAGAAAACCAAAAGCCGGATCTTCGCACTGTTTCAAAAACACTTCCGAACCGGTCGATAAAACCGGATAACCAAGCGCCTCAAGGATGGCAAGGGCGTGGGCTGTCTCGATGATCGTTGAGCGCGGGTATCCGAAACCAGTATCCGGGTGCTGATAGCGGAACACGGCACGGATAATCTCACTTTTTATGTCAGTGGGAATCGCAATACCAAGGAGCGTGCAGAGATCGGTGAGGAGATACAGGTGTTCAAAGAGTGAGGAGGATTCGACCGGGCGGACACTGTCACCGGGTGGCACGAGTAAAGAAAGAATCCAATTGGGTGGATCGATAAGCGGTCGTTCATTGAACATCATCAAGCTCCTGATCACCGCGTGCCCAACGTTCACGTTTGAAAATCTACCCTCCGGGTGCTGGAATGTACGGAGATACGACCGGGTGGCATCGTCATCATTGGGGAATGTACCCAACATCGCAAGCGAGGCAAGTGCATGGAATGTATCGCCTGCATTCGGCTCATCGAGCCGGTAAAAACAGTACCCCCCGGATACGCATCGCCGGTCCCGGATATACCGGATAGTTGTTTCCTGTTCAGGGATCATCGGCATCATCTACCATTCATGGGTAGAAGTCATCAGCCGACAGGGGCGTTTCTGGCGGACTTCATCGCCGATACGATAGTGTGGTGTGCGATGATAATTGAAGGTTACGATAAAAAGGCTAGAAAATCGCAGACATGGAAAGGGCTTGGGCCAGCGCCCCGAG
>JAPKXU010000221.1 GCA_026394655.1 Methanoregula sp.
TGTGAACATCTCGTCCGGTACCTCATCGATCCCGAATGGCAGGTCGAGATCATAGATCAGGTCCGCTCGCACGATCTCCGGACGGAGTCCGGGGATGACCCCTTCCATCATCCGCGACGAACAGTTAATGAAGCAGCCTTCAATCGCAATCACTTTCTCTGCTCTCCGGATAAGGTTCCGCTGGCCGGTGTCCTTCGTGAATGCACCGCCGAGGCAAATCCGCACTGTCTCATCGCGGGCCAGCCGGTGGGCAACAAGGTTTGCCGCCCGGCGGGCCACCTCGCCCCGGGCACATGCCCCCTCACAGGCCATCACCGCGATCTTTGACGGGGTTGTGGAATTCTTCTCGGCATAGTCCTCGCAGGCCGGGCATTTCCCGGTCTCTTTTGCTATTTTTACTGTCTCGTAGTCCATGAGTTTGCACCTTCTGCATGAAGCGTGGGAGTGGGTTCGATATATACTCCGGATCCGGATTTCAAGAAAGTTTGAAGTCCGGCAGATTGTATCAAAATCCTACCGGTCAGGATCGACGGAGAGAGAAGATTCCATGGTGCCTGCCGGTGATCACCATGAAGATGCACCAGATGACCGTGATGGCGAGTGGGTACAGGACGGCCCATCCCACAAACAAGAATATGGTACTCGTCAGGATGAGGGAAATGACGCTGATCATGACACCAAACCTGCTGCCTTTCAAGAGGACAAAGCCCGCAGCACAACCACCGATATAGGTCAGGATGAAGGTACCACTTGGTACCAGGATCAAGGTGGAAAGTGAAACAATCCGGGTGCTGAATACAAGTAGCAGGATCGCAAAACATCCTGCAAGGAACAGGAGACCCCCTAAGGGTGTATGGTATTTTTCGGATCTGCGTGCCAGCACGTGTGGTGCAAACTCATTGGTAGCAAGGGAACACGCGAGACGGGAGGCAGCCCCGATGTAGGCTATTGCAGGCGCCATGCAGATGAACAGGGCAGCGACGCCGGCAACGGTAGCACCGGACGAGCCAAACGACGTTTTGATGATGTGAACCAGGGACACATCGGACAGTGTCGGGCCATAGCTGTGTGTCCCAACTACTACAAACGCAGTGAGAAAATAGAGGATACTGATGATCGCAGAGGCGATCAGGGTCCCCCGTATCGCGTCCCGCTGGGGATTGAAAAATTCCCCGGAAATATGCGAGATAGCTTCCCACCCGATAAAACACCAGAACAGCACTGTTGCCGCATGACCGACACTTTCCCACCCGTAGGGCATGAAAGGTGTGAAATTCGCCGGTTCAACGGTTGTAAAACTTCCGGCAATGGTGACGACAAGGACGATTATTGTTGTCAGGACAACTGTCACCTGGACCTGCCCGGTCATTTTCATCCCGATATAATTGATGAGAATACCGGCGGACAGGATTGCTATCGCGATCAGGAGCCGGGAGATATCCCCAAGACCAGCAGTGGCACAGACATATCCTGCTCCCGTGAGAGCGAGAACCGGAGCTCCGACAACCACTGATAAAAGGAAAAACCAACCCACCAGTGAGCCGATCTGCGGATTGAAGGCTTTCGTGACAAATGAGGAGATCCCCCCGGCATCAGGATATTTAGCCGATAACAGTCCCATTGTCAGTGCCATCGGCACCACAAGGACTGCCATCAGACCCCATGCAATGAGCGATGCCGGTCCGGCGAGTTCTGCCGCCAGCCCGGGAAGGATCAGGATGCCCGAGCCAAGTACTGCTCCGGTATAGAGTGCGACAACCTGTGGCAGCCTGAGGGTACCTCCGGTTTTTAGAGAAGCCTGCACGATTCACTCCATGGTTTAAAAAATAAATCCTGCATTATCCCATACTCCGTAGACAGTTCCCGTTTTATTCAAAAATTCGACATCTCACCTTATATAGCACAGAACCGGATTTCAAAAATGGTTGTACTCATGAAAGAGAACGATTATTCTCTGACAATAGGCCAGGATTGCCGGATACCATATCATTTTTGCCCAAGAAGATCTTCTTGGTAATAATGGAAAAACGCGTGCGGTGCTGCCCTTCGGACTGTGCAGTCAGAAGCGACTGGGAGCAGGAGCTCGGTCGTGAAAAAGAACTTTTCGAGGGAGAGAACTTCAGAAAAACAAGTGAAGTACTCAAACTTCTCAATCATCCGATCCGTCTTAAAATTATCCTGATGCTTCTCAACCGGGATCATTGTGTCTGCGAATTCTGGTATGTCTTTGCTGAACCGCAGAATCTTATATCGTATAATCTAGGAGTATTGAAAAGGGGCGGACTGGTGGAGTCGTATTACCGGTCGAAGCATAAGATTTACAAATTAAGCGAATCTGCAGCGCCGTTCCTTCGACAAATCGGGAATGTGGTGAATAGCTGAACTGATTCGGCTTTTGGATCAGCTGTGTGTTGATCTGTTTTCACACCGGGGGACGGGACGAGATCCCACCCCCCGTTTAATACGTGTTAAAAGAGAGACCACGGATATTATTCCGTGGATCTGTTCTTCACTAATTCCCCGGCGGTCGCGGTAAAGACCAGATGGTCTTGGATCCGGATGCCTTCTGCAAAGGACTCCATGGATCGAGGAACAGATTTTCCCGGGCACTGGAAACCCAGTTCTGTACTGGAGGGAATAATGTGCCAATAGAGGACTTTTTGCCTGAACTGGACAGTATCCCGGAAAAACCCGAATCCGATTGTCCCATAGGTCACAGCTGTTCCGCCTCCTTTGCTGTAAATTCTTCGAAGATGGCATTTGATGAGTAATCATAGAAGTGCATAAGGGTGCAGGCAGTGTTCATATGGGCACGAGCCTGTTCGAGCCGGCTGATCATCTGGCAGGTATCAAGATATAGGTCTGTCAAATCATCTTTCGTGCCATACGTTTCATCCTCCTGAATATTCACCAGGTGCTGGAAGAAGAACCGGTCATGCAGGTGCAGGTGGTTCCTCGCAACAGCTGCCGCCCGGTCAAGCTCGTCAACCGCTATGATAATGGCGGATAGGTTGTGGAGAATTTTCTGCCGGACTTCCCGGCGCTTCTCTCTGTCGATAGTTGCCTGCATAGTAAGTATACAGGTTAGCTTGTATGCATATAAGGTATAATTTTGTGGCAAAAATTACACATAATTATTACTTAAAGTAATAAAAAATCTCCTGATCCTACAAGGAAGAATGGCAGTAATTTAATTACGCCATATCCCCAAACATCACGCGCCAGAACGGGTCTTCGTGTGGGATTGCAAGCTGCCTTATTGAACCATCGATCCGAGTTAATACCCGGGTCTTTGTATCTTTTACGACTGTGCCGATTACCGATGCCCGGATGCCTTCAGCATCCAGAGCTGCAAGTATCTTTTCCCGGTATTCCCTGCGTGAAGTGATGAGCAGCGATCCTTCCGCAATTGCCTCTACGGGATCAATATCAAAAGTCTCACAGACAGCCCGGACTTCCTCTGGATAGATGAACAGGGATTCATCGATCTCCATCCCGACCCCACTTGCATGAGCAACCTCGAAGAGTCCCCCGATCACGCCTCCTTCCGTTGCGTCATGCATTGCGGTAACGCCACCGGTTTGCATCGCCGTCAGTGCATCTTTTACCACGGACATCTGTCCTATAAGTGCCTGTGCCCGGCTGATGAGTTCTCTGGGGTACCTTTTCAGCAGATCGGTTTCCCGGAGCGTGGACAGGATTGCCGCAGTTTCTATTGCCGGTCCTTTGGTCAGGATGACATCGTTTCCCGGTCGTGCCCCGGCGGGGGTGACATACTTCCCTTTCTTGGTGATCGAAAAGACGGTAATCCCACCGATGGTAGGAGAGACAAATCCCGGGTAATATCCAGTATGCCCGCCGACAATGGCAATCCCCAAGTCCCGTGCAGCTGTGTGAATGGAATCCACGATCACCCGGAGATCATGGTCGCTTGTACCCGGGGGGAGCAGAAGCGAGTAGGTCATGTACTGTGGTGGCACCCCCATTACAGCAATGTCACTTGCGCCAATATGTACCGTAAACCAGCCAAATGCCTCAAGGGACTGTTGAGGAGCCGAGAAGATCGGATCTTCTGCTATGATGAGGACGTTGCCGTTTCCGATATCGATCACACCGGCATCTATACCGGTCATAGGCGGAACTATTACCGATTTATCTTTTTTTCCGAGTCGTTGCAGGATAATTCCCGAGAAAGTCTCGAGATCTATTTTTCCTATCTTCGGTTTGGGCTTCTGCATAACACGTCCTTTCCATCAGGTGATCCAGCCTTATTGCTGAACATTTCCTGAAAATGCTAAATATTTCCGTGCGATTTCACAGAGTTCAAGGGAAATATCAATAGGATTATTGCCGAGGATCACGCTCACCGGTTCTTTCCCGACAGCCCCGGTCTCGTAAGCAATTTTCGGTACTTTTCCCCCGGCAGCCCGGACCACTTCCCTGACTTTCCAGGGCATTGAGGCCCCCTCCTCCCCGCGGAGATCGATTGGTTCGTTGGCACGATCAATGGCAGAAAATATCCATCCTTTCTCCCTGCAATACTGGTCAAGCCATAGGGACAGGTGGGGTGTGTTTGCAAAATCGATCCCCGCCCGGATAGAAGGATCGAACTTCCGGATCTCAAGGATCAACCGCGCCATATGGCTGGACGCCCCGAACCGCAGTCGTCCTGCGGCATACGGCATGCCTGCAAGAACCGTAATCCTTCCCTCTATCGCCAGTACGTCATTCCGGGTCTGTGCATCCGGTAATGCATATACCATATTTGTCCGCACTTCCGGGATAAACTGAGAGAACTCCCGACATGATTCCAGGGTTTCAAGCGCAATCATCATTTGTCCGTATAAATCAATCAAAGCAGCGCGTTGGTTTGTCATGGAAACGTCCTGGTATAAATTTTATATCTGTCGCTATATTTATCTTCTGTAACCAAAAAATTTTTGTACTGGCATACTCCAGATTTCCAGCCCTTTTTGCTGGATCATCAGGAGGCCCATAAACACCCGGAGTGTGAGCCTCACTTATACGCATCTCGGTCGGTATCGAAAGCAGTGTGGGCTGCCAAACCCCAATTGTAGACAACCCAGCGGGAAACCACCCAAATTATGACAACCCAAAAGAGCGAACAGGTCTCCTGCTGACGGACATTCATCATCCCAACTCCCCCTCAAGAGGAAATCCAAACCATCCGGATGAATGGCAGCTTGAAGAGCAAGTTGTCCCACCACATTTTGATCAAAAGTAATAAGGATCAACGATCTGGATTTCCCCGTTCTTTTCGGCCTTTCATAACACAAAAGAGTGCCTCTTCTGCCGACTGCTATAATTTCAGTATTAACCGGGCTCTCCCAAAACCTTATATATCAACGAGCCATCACGCAGAGCACCTGCTTTCGTACATCCCCGGTCCTTTCCGCCGCATTGAACATGTTCTTTAATCCATTAGGGCCATTTTTGCGGATTTCTAGATCGATAAATATCTTGCAGTTCGATAAAGTTGTTGAGGATTTTGAAAAACCCCAAAAATCTCCAAGGATAAGTCCATCCAATCTTAAAAAGATAATAAATGGGAGGTTTTTTGGGAGCGAATCAAAATCGTCTGTCGTGAATCAATCTTTGACACGGCATATCTGAAGTACAACAAGCGGAGTTGAATTTAATGGCAAAAGCATATCTGAAAATTGATATAGAAACTGGAAAAGAGATTGAAGTAAAAGCTGCATTGAAAAAGGTTAGCGGAGTAAAAAGTGCAGACTTTGTAACAGGAGCACACGATCTTCTGGCATCGGTTGAAGGTAAAAATTACGAAGAAATCGTGACCAAAACGTTGGCTGAAATACGGAAGGTCAAAGGGATAAAAAGACGACAACAGACTTCGTGTTTGAATGGGCTTGATACTGAAAACAATTCACTAAAAAATCGAAAGCGCCCTGATCTCCGATAAAGCAACAAAGGAGACCAGGGCTATATCAATAAACGATTTTGTGCAGGATTCTCTTAACGATAAAGAGGAGGGACTGAAAGCACTCGTCACTTTTTTCTGAAACCTCGTAATGCAGTATGAAGCCGGACAACAAGCCGAGGCTGGCCGGTATCAAAGGACCGCAATGAGGAAAGGCAGTAAACCGCGAGTCTTACATACAAAACTCGGAGAACTGACGTTAGAGAAACGGGAATTCCGGAAAATCTTTTGAATCGGTCATATTTGAAAATATCGCCGGGTGATGCAAACCCTCATCAGCGGGTCGTTATGCTCCTCATACCAATATACAACCCGGCCCCGTTCTTCCTGCCCCGGGATTTCCTCTGAACGGATTCCGCGTCTTCATTAAAAAAGATACAAATCACTTGGTATTTCCCAAGACATATCCTTGTCGCGAACATGCCTCCATCGAGCTTGGGATACCCGGGATAATAAAAACCAGACTGTGATCTCAAATACCTGTCCCGTTTGGAGCATCACCTGAACATGTCAAGAGGGAATCCTTTAAGGAATAAAAGACCAGTTCTTGCGAATGGGCTTTTCCTTCGGTATTACATCAGAACCTGCAAAAACTATATGCATAGACACTGATAACATACTAGTGTAATTCACAATTGTGAACTCAATTAGGTTATTGGATGAAACGTCGGGTGTCAATCCGGATATCGGAAAAGATGAGTTCAGATGCCATCCTTTCCTTGTCGATGAGTTTGCCACCGAACGTGAATTTTCTCTCAGGGATACCAGTTCCTGTCTGCGGGGGTAGGAATTTTAGTGAAGCTTATAGCTCTTATCTCAGGTGGAATCGACTCTCCGGTTGCAGCGTACCTCATGATCCGTCGCGGTGTTGAAATTGTGGCAGTTCATATGGACAACCGCCCGTTCACTGATGAGAAAAACCTGGATAAAACTCTCAGCCTGGTCCGTCACCTCCGGAATCTGACCGGGAGTCCAATCCGTACCTACATAGTACCGCACGGACCTAACCACATCACCTTTGCACGGAAATGTGACCGTCATCTGCACTGCCTGTTCTGCCGGAGGATGATGTACAGGATTGGTGAACGGATTGCTGAAATAGAGGGTGCTGACGGGATCCTGACCGGTGAGTCGATGGGGCAGGTGGCATCGCAGACCCTCCAGAACATTATGGTAGTGAACCAAGCTGTGAAGGTGGCGGTCATCCGCCCGCTCATTGGTCTCGACAAGGTCGAGATCATCGACATCGCCCGCAGGATTGGCACATACGAGATCTCCACGCTCCCGGGCCTTTGCTGCACCATCGTCCCCAAGAAACCCTCGACAGCAGCAAGGCTTGGGGATGTACTCCGTGAGGAACAAAAAACCGATATCGAGTCTCTTGTTGAAAAATCTCTGGAAGGGATGCATGTATTCTCTCCTGAAACCCTGTAAAACATCGGCTGCGTTCGAAGCAATTCCCGGGGAGCGTTTCAGCCTTGACCTTGACCGTTGTGAGGAGATCCTGAAAAATGTCTGCACGATCGTTGCCCATGCCGGTATTCTCCTGATCGTGAGCGATCGGTGCGAAGTCTCGATCCACAAGGACGGGCGGCTCGTCCTCAAGACGGATTCAAAGGATCTTGCCTGCGAGCAGGCCGGACGTATAGCCGGATGGCTTGAAGGAACACCTGCGATTCAGAAGCACCGGGACTGGAGGAATTCCGAGAGGACAAACCCATCTGCAGGAAAATAAAGAGATCAAACGAACAATAACCGGATAAAAGCAGATCTGTCCTGACTTATAATCCGATGTACCGTGCATAAACTGAACGGGCTATGGTCTCGTCCCTGGTGCCTTTGATGATAGCCCTTCCGTCACGGAATATTGAGATCTCTTCCTTTTCTGACCTGAAAGTGAGCATATACTGGTGAAAGTGTACGTTGCCGAGCCGTGAGAGCCGGATCTCCAGTTCTTCTAAAGAGATCTCTAAGGGGGTAGCGGGCGTGATCTGGATGGCATCTCTCCCGCAGAGCGAGGTTATCATTTCCCGGGATACAGCATCCAAAAAATCCATACGGCCCTCCGTGCAACAGAGGCAGTCTGCCCGTCGCCCGACAGTTATCCGGTCGAACGTGTTCCGCCATCCATCGACCTGGATAAGGTACGAAGTCTCATCTTTCGCATCGAACTGATCTGTTAGGATCTGGTAGGCAAGGGTACACTCGATGGAGGCGATAAGGGGAGGTACCGTGTTCAGCACTCCTGCGATGTCGCAGGTCTGCAACAAGCCGGGCCCGGGGAGCGACGGGATAAGGCACCGGAAACAGGGGGTTCTGCCCGGCAGGATGGGCATCACCATTCCCCCGGTTCCGACAACTCCGGCATAGATCCAGGGGATCCTGTGCTTTACGCAGACGTCATTTATCAGGAACCGGGTCTGGAGGTTATCGGTCCCATCCAATACCACGTCCGCGCCTGTGAGGAGTTTTTCAACATTCGAAACGTTCAGGTCTTTTGCGTGTGTCTCGATTTCGACAGAAGTATTGATCTTTTGTAAGATCTCGGCAGCAGCAACCGCCTTCGGGCGGCCCAGATCCTCCTCGCTGTACAGGATCTGTCGCTGCAGGTTGTGCAGTTCCACCATATCACGGTCGATCAGTACGACCTGTCCGATCCCCGCCCGCACCAAAGAATTCGCGACCGAACTTCCAAGAGCTCCAAGACCAACGATAACTGCCCGGCTCTCTTCGAGTCTGCGTTGCCCTTCCGCTCCTATTTCGGGAAGGAGTATCTGGCGACAGTAACGATCCCGGGTCCGGTATGGGGAATCCGGAAGTGTCCCGTCATCGGTTCCTTCAGGTTGTTTCATCCGATCATCTCTTGTCCCAGTCCCCCGAAATTTTTTTGACGGTACCAACGAGCAGGTCCGCATCTTCGATCGTATTGTAGCAGTGAAGGCTCGCCCGGACCGTTCCGTCCGCAAGGTGGAGGTGCTCCATGAGGGGCATGCAACAGTGATGCCCTGACCGCACCATAATATTTGCCTCCCCGTCAAGCATCATGGCAACGTCATGCGGGTTCAATCCTTTGATTGCAAACGAGATGACCCCGATCCGGTTCCCTGCTGATCCGGGTCCGAAAACCTGCACGTTCCCAATACTCGTAAGACCTTCGATGATATGCCGGGTAATGTGCTGCTCATGGTGCTGTATATCCTCCATACCGAGCGCTTCCAAATACTCAACAGCACGGGCAAGACCGATAGCTCCTGCGATATTCGGGGTTCCTGCTTCGTAACGTTCATACCCTCCCGTAAGGGTGTATCCCGCAGCAGTGACCCGATCCACACTCCCTCCTCCAACGAGCAGAGGTTCCAGGCTGGGGGTCTTCATATATAGGACTCCGGTGCCAGTGGGGCCGAGCATCTTGTGCCCGGAGAAGCAGAGGAAGTCGCAGCCCAAGCGCTCCACATCCACCGGGATATGGGGCACTGACTGGGACCCGTCAACGAGGAGGAGCGTCCCATGATCCTGACAAATTTTGGCAAACTCGCGAATGGGCACGACGTTTCCAAGCACATTGGATGCATGGGTGATGGCAACGAGCCGGGTCTTTTTCGTGATGACTGCCTCGAGGGCAGCCGGATCCAGGGTGCCATCCTGTGCAGGGGGGATCAGATGGAGATCGATCCCCTGCCGTTCGCGGAGACGCATCCAGGGAAGGAGATTGCTGTGGTGCTCAAGGAGGGTGGTAATTACCTGATCTCCTTTCTGCCACGGGAGTCCCGAAGCGACCATATTGATTGCCTCGGTGGAGTTCCGGGTGAAGACCAGTTCTCCCTCTCGTGCATGAATGAATTTCCTGACCTTCTGGTGGGCATCCCTGTATTTCTGGGAGGTAATCTGGGCAATCCGGTGGACGCCCCGACCGGAATTTGCCCGGAATTTGTGTTCGTACTCAAGCATTGCCAGAAGGACAGGTTCCGGCGAGAGACTCGTCGCTGCACTGTCAAGGTAACAGACATCAGAAAGGAGCGGGAAATCCGTCCGGATATCACTTGGGATCATAAAACCTCGCTAAGTGACCCCCAAGAGGAGTTACGAACAGACTTCCTTCCATGATATGAATATCCTGATTATTTTCTGGCATAGACATTCAGGCATCCATTTTTTTGTTCTGGACATCGGCTTTCATGGGGGTTGTGTCCCGGATAAGAAACTGGTACAGTATTGAATTCACAATTGTTAATGTTTTGCTGCGATGCTACTGTATGATTCGGGCATCTCGTAACCGGGGAGTTTATGGATTAAAACCTCCGAGAATTTTCTGTTGGATCATCAGGAGTGCGATGAAAATAAGCATAATTGCAAAGAATTTTTTGATCTGATCTGCAGGGAACCGGGATGCAACGTATGCCCCGGTATACGCCCCTATTGCAGCACCTGCTCCGTATATCGCGACAAACGGCAGCGAGACGTCACCCAGCGCTGCATGGGTTGTAGCACCGGAAAGTGAGGAGAGAATAATGGCAAACAGGGAGGTTGCGACAGCGTAATGGACCGGGATTCCGGTTACGACCAGCGCGGGGACAAAGAGCACACCCCCGCTAATACCGGTTGTGCCGCTGATAAGCCCCCCCATCGCTCCCCAGACAACAAGATGAAGGTATGGCAACCTTATCCGTTCATCGCTATCACCAGATTTTCGGGCAGACACTTCAACAAAAGCCCCCCATCCGATCTCCCTCACAATACGGAGATGTGGACAGAGCATCTGCAGGGACATGATGAGTAGCACTATAACAAAAAAGACGACAAGTATACGGGCGTCGATATATGGCGTGATAGCAGAACCAACTGCTGCAAAAATAATGGCGGGCACAACCAGCAGGACAGCCGCAGAATACAGGATCTTTCCCTGCCGGTGGTAACAGATGGTTGCAGCAAACGACGAAAAAACCATCACCGCAAGGCTTGTTCCAACTGCCATCTTCTGGTCAAAACCGAATATCAGCGTTAATGTCGGAACATAAAGAAAACCGCCCCCCAAACCGATACCAGAAGAGATCATGCCGATCCCTGCTGCAATCAAAAACGCGATGCTGTAGCCGTACACGATGGTTAAATCCTCTTCCAAATTATCCGGTCTGCCATCTGACAACCATCTGTAAGAAACGTGTAACAGGATGCCGGTACCCTCACATCCCGCCGTTCTATCATTCTGGTTCCGCTGCAGAAGTTGCAGGAGCCGGGGCAGGCATTCCTCCATTCCGGCTCGCGATCTTCGTCTCCTGCATCAGCCACCGGCAACAAGAGGGGAAACTGCGATCTCGTCACCATCATTAACGCTGACCTTTTCTACCTCAGTTGTTTCAACCCGTTTTCCGTTCCTCATCAGTATCACGAACTCGCGGAAGTTCTCCTGCTCATCGAAGATCATATTATAGCCTTCTTTGTTCTTCTGCGCTATTTCCTTCACGAGGGTGGCAAGCGATATGTTCTTTTTTCCATCGACAAGAATATCGGTACCGAGAAGTTCCCGGAACCGTGCGAAAAACCGGATTTTGATACTCATTTTTTCTTCCTCATCGCAGTCTTTGTTTTCCCTTTCCTGCATACAGGGCTTGCCGGGTTTCGCCCTAAGAGAATCTCCTCTGCATACACCTCAAACCCGTCCCGGATGATACCCCTCTTCACCAAAAAGTGATATCTGTTGTGGGTGCCGATCGAGTTCGCGGGGGAATAACATGATAGTACTTACCTGTGCCTGCTGCCGGTGATATATTCCGAAAAACAACAGCCGGTTTTCAGGAGTCCGTAACTCCACATTTTGTGCGGGCGGTATTTATGGAGTAATATCTCGGCAAATTTTTCCTGATCCTGCCGGTTCCGCATTATGATCATTCCGATTCAAGTCCCGTGTACACAATCGGGATCAGATGGCGATCCCATCATTGTAATGATGGCTTTCCCGGTGGATCTTGCGGATCAGGGATGGTGCAAATATCGCATGTTCACTCACTGGTTGTGAAATATATCCCAGTTCATGAAGGGTGCGCACAAATTTCATGGTGGATGCAATATATTCCGGTGGCAACGCTGCGCAGTACTTCGGGGAGATACGGTACGTTTCCATGACAAACGATTCATCCACCATGCCGGTGGTCTTTGCCACAATGCGGGCGCACGCCACCGGGTCATGGCGGATCATCTCGCTGGCGGCTTCATGCGCTGATAAAAATCCCATCAGCAGGTCCCTGTTTTCCAGCATCTGCCGCATGACCACGATCCCATAACTCGGATTGAACGGCCAGAGCCGATCGGGCTGCACGACAAGGTGTGTGTTACTATACCTACGGGCGGTGACAGCCAGAGCCGGAGTCCCGGCGGCGGCCACTATCTCTTCCTGCTGGAGAGCATCGGAAAGAAAATCAGCCCAAGGATAGTTTTTCACAGTAACATCCCTCATACCGTGCTCCCTCAGCAGTTCGTTCACGATAACATCGTGGATTGAACCTTTCGGTGGGGTGCCGATAGCCTTACCGGAGAACTGTGTAAGGAACTCTGACATGCTGCTGTATTCAGCAAGAGGGGTTATCCCCTCCCCGGCTACGATAATTGTTCCCTCAACGTGCCCGCCGGCGATGCAGGCAAGCGACAATCCGCGATCGATACCGATGATTACCGGGGGGAGTCCGATATATCCAAGGTCGAGGGTCCCGGCCTGCATGGCGTTAATGATGTCAGGACCTGACGGAAAAAGTTTCCAGCTTGCATCGATCCCACGATCTGCAAGGAGCTGCGTACCCCGAAGCAGGAACGCGGTATGGTACATTGTTGAAAGGTGGCCGATACGGAGAACGGACAGTTCGGGACGGAGCATCCCGACCGGGATATCTACAATTTTTTCGACGATCGATGCGAGGATTGGTGCACAGATGACGCCGGATGCCCCGTCTTTCTCTGCCCGTGCAGCGGCAATGATACATTCTTCAAGAGAATTGGCAGAATATCCCCGTATCCCGAATTTTTTTCCCTGGAAATCAACCTCGCGTATTTCGAGAGCATCGAGCAGGAATTTTGCAGCGATGATCGCGATGAACCGGTTCCGTTCCGGCTCCAGCACCGCGACGATTTTCTTGATCGTGGAGAGCCGGGGATCACGTTCACCCAAGGTGATTTTATAGAGCGTGGATACAGGAATGCCGGTGTGATCCGCAAGTTCCCGCACTGTCAGGTTCTTCCTCTCCAGCTCCTCGTGCAGCGCCGTGGTGAAATCCGTCTCGAAAATCCTCTTTGAGAGCATATTATCCTTTATGTGGCACTTTAAAGATTATAATTATTACTATAAGGTTATTTTTTTAGGTAAATTGAGAAGTTATATAAACACAAATACGGTCATTCTAATTATGCGCCGCGAACAGTTCATGGAACTCACCGTTCTTCCCGGCACCAACCGGTGCGGGGAGAAAGAAGGGTTCGATCAGATCGTGATTCGTCCGGGTGACACCCTGTCTATCGTTGGGCCGACTGGATCAGGAAAATCTGCATTCATCAACGATATCGAAGTTCTTGCACAGGAGGATACGGTCACCGGCAGGAGTATTCTTATGGACGGAGTCGAACCTCCCGAAGAAATGGTCCGCGATCCCGCAAAAAAGCCCATCGCACTTATCTCCCAGAATACCCGTGTCATTGCCGATCTGACTGTCGAACGGTTCCTTGCCCTGCACATAAAGGCACGGGATACCGATACGAGGCGGCTTATCGCTCGCACGCTTGCACTTGCGAATGAGTTCACCGGTGAAAAGATTGCATTACCGATGCGCATGACAGCACTTTCCGGTGGACAGGCCCGGTCGCTCCTCATTGCCGATGCAATCCTGATCAGCCAGACGCCGATTCTGCTCCTCGACGAAGTGGAGAACGCCGGGATCAACAAAGAGCGGGTGATCAACTGTATCCGTGATTATAACAAAGCCGTGATCTTTGTCACCCATGACCCATACCTGTCCCTGATAACTGACCGCCGCATTGTGATGAAAAACGGTGCAGTGGCAGTTATGCTTGAACCCGGTAGCCGTGAACGATCGGTCATTACAAAGGTATCTGGTATGGATTCTTTCCTCTGGGATCTCCGCGAACGGATTCGCAGTGGAGACCTCATCCAGGAAAGGGAATCTCCCCTAATAAAGATTGGAGTACATGCATGAAGCTTATTATCGTTGCCGGCCCGCCCAGTGCAGGAAAAACCTCTGTTATCCGCCAGATAATCAAGAAATTCAATAAGACTGATTTGACAGCCTACCTGAAGATTGATGTCGTCAGGGCTTTTGAAGATGAGGAGCTGCACGAAGAATTCGGCATCCCGACAAAGAAGGTATACTCCGGCGACCTTTGTCCTGATCACATGGGCATCATGGTCCTCAGGGATGCAATCGCTTGGGCTGACGGGCTCAATGCCAGTATGCTGATCATTGAAAGTGCCGGGCTGTGCCTCCGCTGTACTCCCTATACTACCCAATCGTACGGAATCGCCGTACTGCCTGCAGTATCCGGCAGCAACTCACCCCTGAAGATGGCACCCCTCATTGCCCTTGCTGATTCGGCAGTCGTTACCAAGACAGACCTCGTCTCACAGGCAGAGAAAGAGGTGTTCCGGGAATGTATCCGGAGCGTGATTCCTTCTATTGACATCGTTGAGACGAACGCCGTCCAAGGCACCGGTCTCCGTTACCTCCTGAAGGCAATTGCACAATACCCGGATATCAGCAATGCAGATACCATCTCGCTCCGTGGGACCCCGCCACTCGGTGTCTGCACCATTTGCGTCGGCAAGAAGGATATCGGGTGGCAACACCACTTCGGTGTAATCCGACCACTGGAAGAGGCTGACAACATCTACCGGGGAGACTGATCCATGGTGGCATGGATTCCCCCGGGAAAGGACTGCGGTGCCTGCGGTTTACCGACCTGTGAGGACTTTAATAAGGCAGTGAAAAGGAAGAAAAAAACCAATGAAGACTGCACATTCTACACAAAGGACCCGTCCGGACACAGGGAGAGACCTCAATACTCAGGTACTGATGTAACCGGGGCAAAGTATGATTTTATCATCAGGGCATTTCCCGGTGAACCTTCAGCACGTAAATTTATCGTTCCGTTCCGTGCGGATCTGGTGGAGAAATGGGACATCCGGGCAGGGGATCTTGTCACCGGAAGACCGGCTGGACCGGGATGCCCGCTCTACCATGCGTTGAGGGTCCTTTCGGCCAACCCGATCACCGGTGTCCTCGAATGCCACACGGTCGGACCGCTCGAAGCCCGGAAGGAGCAGGGGGGGGTGCACGATGTTCAGGCATATCATGTCCATGCTTTCGAAGGTATCGCTGAGACCGTCATCCGCCCACCGACCATCGGTCTTCGGCAGCGATTCCTCCCCGGCTATTGTATGATCGATCTCTCGCATACTGCACTGGTGAACATGGTACTTAAGAAAAAAGAAGGACTCCATGTGCGTGTCGAGGATATCCGCATTATCTGAACAGCCCCATGATACCCAAGTACCGGATCCGGTGTGCCGGAGGGGGCGAGCGGGTGGAGGATTTCACCCTCCAATCCTGCCCTTACGGACACGACTCTCTCCTCAGGACTGAGTACTGCAGCAGGAAACTGCACCTCGCACCTTACACGGGGATCTACCGGTACCTGGCATGGTTGCCGGTCAACACCCCGCTCCTCCCATCCGGAGGCCCGGTCACCTTCACGAACGATGAACTCTCCCGCGAGCTCGGGCTCTTACGGCTTTCGGTTTCCTTTTCAGGCTATTTTCCCGAGCGCGGGGCGGATCTGACCACCGGCTCATTCAAGGAACTGGAGGCATCGCCCACCATGCAGCGGCTACGGGAGATGGGAGGGAAGATCCCGGTGATTGCTTCAGCCGGCAACACGGGCAGGGCATTTGCTGAATTCTCCGCCCGTTGCCGGCAGCCGGTCGTTATTGTAATCCCGGAGAAGGCGGTTCCCCGTCTCTGGACAACAGAGCCGGCTCAGGACATTTTCCTTGTCGCTGTCAAAGGGGATTACGCGGATGCAATCGCCGTGAGCAATATTCTTGCCGCAGTCCCCGGATGCGTTCCGGAAGGCGGGGCAAAGAACGTAGCCAGGCGGGACGGTATGGGTACCGTGATGCTTGACGCTGTTGTTACCACGGGCAGGATCCCCGATCATTATTTCCAGGCAGTGGGGAGCGGAACCGGGGCAATTGCAGCATGGGAAGCCGCGATGCGGCTCATCCGCGATGGGTCATACGGGACAATACTGCCCCGGCTCCACCTTGCCCAGAATGAGCCCTTCACACCCTTAGTCTCTGCCTGGGTGGCAAAACGGCGTGAGATCATTCCTGCGGAGGATATGCCCGATGCGGCGGAGAGCATCGGGAAAGTCATGTCAGATGTATTAACGAACCGGAACCCGCCGTACAGTATCCGGGGAGGTCTCTTCGATGCACTTCAGGAGACACGGGGACACATGTACAGCGTCCCGAACGCGGAAGGTGCGGATGCTGAGAAGCTGATCCGGGAGACCGTGGGGATAGATCCCGATCCCGCGGCTGCCATCGCCACCGCAGCGCTTGTCCAGGCAATAGAAAAGGATATCATCGGGCATGACGATCATATTCTCCTGAACCTGACGGGCGGGGGATACGAGCGGATCCGTGAGGATTTTACCCTGCATATGGTCAGCCCTGCCGTGGTCATCCGCCCGGATGAACCGCGGGAATTTCTGGTAACAAAACTCAGGGGGTGGATCGCACGCCATGGATGAAAACCAGATTATTGCTGAATTAAAAGAACAAGGAATAGACCTTGTCAGTGCAATCCCCTGCGACCGGGCAAAGGGGCTCTTCTTCAAGCTGCCGGAGGAGTTCCAGTATATCGGTCTGACCCGGGAAGAGGACGGTGTCGGTATCTCCGCGGGGGCATATCTTGCCGGTGCACGACCGCTGATCGCGCTCCAGAGTTCCGGTCTCGGGAATATGTTGAATGCCATCCTTTCCCTCACCGCTACCTTCGGTCTGCCGCTCCCGATCCTCGCAAGTTGGCGTGGCGGGGAAACCGAGGTGATCCCAGCCCAAATCCAATTCAATCGCCCGCTTCACAGGATCCTGTCGGCTGCAGCGATCCCATATACTATCCTGTCTGATCCTGACAGGCCGGAGGTAATCGGGAAGGCTGTTTCTGATGCGTTCGTTAAGAAGACACCGCATGTCATCCTCATCCCTCATGGCAGCCTCCAGGAAACTTCGTGCAGTGCAGCCGGTTCTTCCCCCAAAAACCTCCGTCCGTTTGCCTGCTGCTATGAGCGGGACTGGCGCACGCCGGTAATGACCCGTTTTGATGCCATCAGGATGATTGCCCACCTCGTAACCAATGAAGTGCTGGTCTCGAATATCGGTATTCCTTCAAAGGAACTTTATGCAGTAAACGACCGCGATGAAAATTTCTACATGCTGGGAAGTTATACCCAGGCTTCGGCAATTGGCTTGGGTATTGCCACAGTCCGGCCGGATAAACGGGTGATCGTTCTGGACGGAGACGGCAGTCTCCTCGGTTCATCCATCCTTCCCGTAATTGCTGCTGCAGCACCAGAAAATCTCATGATTGTCGGGCTTGACAATGGGGTCTTTGGCAGTACCGGCAACCAGCCCCGACCAGGCTCCGATACCGCAGATCTCCGGCTGATGGCAATGGGCGCGGGGTTTGAACAAACCTGGACCGTACACGAGCCGTGGGAACTGGAGGCAGCAATGTATGCTTCGTCCCGGACCGGACCTTCGTTTATCCACGTCCGGATCAGTCCCGGGAACCGTGACGTCCCAAATATTCCCCTCAGCCCATCAGAGATACGGGACCGGTTCCGGTCAGTATTGACATCTTCGCATGGATGAGTCTGCATCTTCCGGGAATAGGTTTTTTTATCTTCCTGACGTAAAAGAAGGGTCAGCACCCGTCGTCCTCCAGCCCGTCACGGATCGTGATCACCCGACCGGCTCGTAATGCCAGTTCCCTGTTATGGGTGATGGCTATCAACTAAAAGTGCTTAATGAAAGTGCTCGATGAACCATGGAGCCAGAATCGGGTTGTCATTCAGCGGGACATATTAAAGGAAATCTGATATCTGCCAATTCAGATAAAAATTTATTTATCATATTGCTTCACGACTTCCGGCAGGCAGTGCACAACACCGCGAATACCAGAAACAGTCAGGGTCATGAGAATAGCATCGATCACTTCCTCTTTTGTCGCACCCGCCGCCTTTGCCATCGGAACATGAGCTCTGACTGCCATGTCATCACCCATGGCCGCTTTCATTGCGATGTAGATCAGCTGCTTGGTCTTCGCATCAAGTCCCTTTCTGTCTACGAGCGATACGATCAGGCTATTGAACGCTGCCGCGACTTCCGGCGCTTCTTTCTGGAACAGGTCCATCGGGTTCTGCTGCATCGGTAACCTCCACAGTAAGGTCTTGCTTTAAGGTAATAAGCAGAGGGGGTCGCGGTGCAAAATATGAAAGAGATTTCAATGTTCTGTAAAATCCGGGGATATATCTCGACTGCCATGAAAAATAGGGTGAGTCCTTTCATCTCGATTCAAGATGCCCTTAAGGGCTTCCCTTTTATCCCTCAAGCTCCTGCCATGGCTGAGTAGTTACGAGATTTCTATGAAATGAAAACTATGAGATAAAAAATGGGCTGTTACTTTAGAGACAGGAATGGGTCATCCGGTTCTCCTCCCCCTTGCAAATGTTCATTCGGCAATAAGATCGATAGGGTTTCTTCCGCCCTCTTCTTAAAATGATAGAAAGGTCAGCACCCGCCGTTCACCAGTCCGTCCCGGATTGTGATCACCCTGCCAGCCCGTTGTGCCAGTTCCCTGTTATGGGTGACCACGATAACTGTAATACCCTGCCGATGGAGCTCTTCAAAGAGCCGGTAGATCCCGTCCGCGGTGATCGAATCGAGGTTTCCTGTCGGCTCGTCGGCAAGCAGGATCCGGGGATTGTTCACGAGTGCCCGTGCAATTGCAACCCGCTGCATCTCGCCGCCGCTGAGCTGACCAGGAAAATGTTCCGCCCGGTGCGAGAGCCCGACTTTTTCGAGTAAGGATTCGATCTTCTGCCGGTCGTACGGACTTCCGGAAAAGATGAGAGGCAAGCCAACATTCTCCCCAACCGTCAGTGTTGGGATAAGGAAGAACTGCTGGAAGACAAAGCCGATATGCTCCCGGCGGATCTTTACCAGTTCAGCTTCCCCTTTCCCGGTCACCGGCACGCCATCGATCGCGAGCGTTCCGCAGCTTGGCGTGTCAAGGCACCCGAGGATGTTCAAGAGCGCTGTCTTGCCGGCGCCGGATGGCCCGACAATGGTGACGAACTCACCTGCTTCAATGGTGAGGTTTACGCCACGGAGGGCGCAGACATCCTCGCGACCCCGCTGGTAGGTCTTGCAGATGCCGGTCGCTTCGATAATACTCATTCCCACTCACCCCGTATCGCTTCCATCGGTGAGAGCCGGGCGGATTTCCAGGCAGGGTAGATGCCGCAGAGGAGTCCAAGCCCAATCGAGAACAACAAACATCCTCCGATCAGGAGCGGGTCAAAGGAGACGAAACTTCCCGAGGGGGCATAGGGTATCAGCTCCCGCACGAACGTCTCGATGATCCCGGAACCTGCCAGTGCCGCAAGGATACCGATAATCCCACCCAAGGTAGTGATAAGCAGGGTTTCAGCGATGAGCAGGATGCCGATGTGGTGTCCTGAAGCCCCGATCGCCTTCATCATCCCAATCTCCCGTGTCCGCTCGTTTACTGACATCAGGAGCGTATTCGTGATCCCTGCAGCACTGATGACGATCGCGATAACGATGACCGAGAAGAGGAGCGAGCGGGCAGAACCCACGAGGTTCATGATCGTGCCTGTCACCTGCGCCATGGTCACGACCTGGATATCAGGAACCTTCTCCAGGTCCTCCGCGATCCGTGGGATATGCTTCACATCATCAGCCCGGACGGCAATCGCCGTGATAAGCCCCACTTTCCCAAACGTCCGCTGGGCATCGGCAAGGGGGAGGAAATGGAAATTGTCATCCTCGCTTCCGGTGGGCTGAAGAACGCCGATAATCGTGAACTGCTCCTGTGCCGGCCCGAACGGGATCACACTGCCGGCTGCAAGGTTCTCCTTCTCTGCGAGCGTGCTGCCGATCACCATTACGCGTGTCTCGTTTGCCGAAAAGAACCGCCCGTTCACCTTCCATGCCGGTTTGAGCGGGAGCATCACTGCCGGCTCTATTCCGTACACGATATGTGGCGTACCGTCTTTTGTCACCTGCTGGAGGAGCATCGGGGCAGCGATCGCCACGCCGTCCGTTGCCCGGGCACGGGCAAGATCCTCGTTTGTCAGGTACTTCGGGATCACGCCCCCGTGGAGGATAAGCGTTGTTGCCTCGTAGGGACAGCCCTTGGGAACCGCGAGCAGGTGGAACCCGAGGCTATCCATCTCCCTCGTAAGTTCCCGTTCATACCCCGCAGAGAACGACAGGAGCGAGAAAAGGATCGCAACTGCTATTGCAACACCGGCTATCGTGAGGAGCGTCCTCCCCTTCCGCCGCTGAAGGTTCTTTACCGCAAACGAGAGGAGGTTCATGGGTACGTCCGGGCACCTGTTGCTACGGTGGCAGCGGTAAGTGTGGGATCTCCTTTTGCGACATGGATGACTCCTTTCACTACGACGGTCGCGCCCTGCAGCTGGGGGATAGCGAAGTTATTTGGTGCAAGGTCCACGTAGATGAGACCGGTCCCGTCCTCCAGCATAAACCAGCAGCCGGATCCGCACTCATTCGTGATCTTCCCTTTCATCACAACCTCCTTGCCTTCATAAGCTGCGGGATCTTTTACGATCTCGCCGATAGAAACGCTGCCGGTCGATACAGGGGCAGACGGTGTTCCCGCGGGTGCCGGCTGTGTGGTGCAGCCGGCGATGAGAACCGCTCCGATGAGAATGCCGGCAAGGATAAGCGGAAGATAAGCCCGGTTTGAGGGTTTGGTTGATGTTGTGATCTGCATTTTTTTCACCGTGATCGGGTATCCGTTATGGACAGAGATCGGCGTTTCACAATTGTGATTATTCTAAGGAAGGTGCCATAAAAATACTATTGTTCGGGGCAATCCGTGGGAAAAAAGATATTTGACCGGGAGATGTTGCCGATTCCCCCGGGCATCACAGCGGGTGCGTGCTGCGTTGCATGAGGCGATATGTTCCGGTATGAGTGTTGACGATGACGGATAGTTGTAAAACCGTATGACACTTCCGGATTAGGTTCGAGGACGTGAAATCAGGATTTGATCGTCACGGACGCATACCATGAACAGCAGATCGTCCGCGTGTTATGCGGAATGCAGTCACTGGTGAGTCTGTCCTTGTCAGCTCCGTTGGACGACAATATTGCCCGGAGCTCCGGATACCGCTGAACCATTCCACATACCTTGCCAGCCGGATGCCGGGATTGGCACGGGCAGCGGTGCCGGGTGTGCCCGGCTTGGCTGCAGGTCCTGCGATATTCTTATAGTGTGTGTTCATGGATGTTTCCTGTTCACTTTTGTGAACACACTGTATGGGCCGGAACAAGTAATATACTCTGATTTTGCGTCCGTTTTTGCCGCTATTGTCTTATCTTCCTGCAGGAATGATATCACAAAGATCTCAGGATCTCATACCGGCTTTTTTTGCTGGAAAACAAGGTATAATATCAGACCCGGACAATTAACAATTGTGAATTTCCGGAACACCGCCAGTATATGCGGGAGATTTTCCGGATTCGTAGAGGGAAAAACTATGGCAAAGATTTATGACAATATTACGGCAACAATCGGCAATACACCGCTCGTGCGGCTGAACCGTATCACCCACGGTGCCGTAGCAACAGTGCTTGTAAAACTTGAGTCCTTCAACCCCATGAGCAGCGTTAAGGACCGTATCGGAGTATCGATGCTTGATGCAGCCGAACGTGCAGGACTCATCAAGCCGGATACGATCATCCTTGAACCGACCAGCGGCAACACCGGCATCGCGCTTGCGATGGTTTCTGCTGCCCGGGGCTATAAGATCACGCTTGTTATGCCCGAGACGATGACAATCGAACGGCGCAAACTCCTAAAAGCCTTCGGCGCCGAACTCATCCTCACGCCCGGAAAAGACGGGATGAAGGGAGCGATAGGAAAAGCCGAGGCACTTCTTGCAGAGAATCCCCGGTATTTCTACATCCCCCAGCAGTTCAAGAACCCGTCAAACCCGGAGATTCACCGGAGAACGACGGCAGAAGAGATCTGGCGGGACACAGGTGGCAAGGTCGACGCGGTTGTATCCGGTGTAGGAACCGGTGGTACGATCACAGGAATTGCGGGAGTAATCAAGCCAAGAAGGCCGGGGTTCAAAGCAATCGCAGTCGAACCCGATGCATCTCCGGTGTTATCCGGGGGCCAGCCCGGTCCCCACAAGATCCAGGGGATTGGTGCCGGGTTCATCCCCGATGTTCTGGATCGTAGCCTCGTTGATGAGATCATCCGTGTAACCAATGAAAATGCCATCGCAACGGCACGCGATCTTGCGAAGAAAGAGGGCATCCTTGCCGGGATATCATCCGGTGCTGCTTTATGGGCAGCTCTGCAGGTTGCAGCACGTAAGGACTATGCAGGCAGAGTTATTGTGGTCATCCTTCCTGATACCGGAGAGCGGTACCTGAGTACCGAACTTTTCGATGTATGATGAGGATATACCATGGTTTTTGACCGGCTCCGGGAAGATATCAGGGCAATTTTTTTAAAGGATCCTGCCGCCAGATCCACGATCGAAGTCATCTTCTGTTATCCCGGGCTCCATGCAATCTGGTTTCACCGGCGGGCCCACTGGCTCTGGACCCATAACCTGAAATTCTGTGCCCGGTTCGTTTCTCATATCAGCAGGTTTTTAACCGGCATTGAGATCCATCCCGGAGCACAGCTGGGCCGGCGGGTGGTCATCGACCATGGCATGGGCGTCGTCATCGGTGAAACTGCCGAGGTCGGCGAAGACGTTCTCATCTACATGGGTGTTGTGCTGGGCGGCACGGCGCTCGAGAATGTCAAGCGCCATCCGACTATAGAGGAGGGTGTTATTCTCGGGTCCGGAGCCACTGTCCTTGGTCCCATCCGGATCGGGAAGGGTGCAAAAGTCGGGGCAGGATCGGTGGTGGTCCGGTCCGTCCCTCCCGGTGCAACGGTTGTCGGCGTCCCGGGCAGGATCGCCGCCCCGGAGGACGGTTCGCAGGAAGATCTGGTTGAGGAGGTCATGCCTGATCCAATGCTCCGGGTGATGAGCCGGCTCCTGGACCGGCAGAACCATCTTGAGGAGCAGCTCCGCACTATTGAGCAGGCACGGAACGGCCCGATCTCCTCCGCCGTCCAACAGGAGCTCGTCTGCGAGAACCAGATCCGCGAGGCGTTGAGGGACGTGATCGATCCTGAGGTTGGCATAGATATCGTAGACCTCGGGCTCATCAAAGAGATACGGGTGAAAGGTACCAGCGCGGAGATTGATATGGTCCTCACCTGTAAAGCCTGCCCCCTCTCAGATCACCTCTCCGGTCAGGTGCAGCGTAAGGTGCTCGGAATCTGCAACATAGAGCACGTGACCGTGAACGTTCTGGACGAGCAATGGAACTGGGACCGGTTCGTCAAACAGCGGGGAAGTCTCCGGCAGATCTGAACCGTGGCAGTACCAGGGAATACTTCCCCGTTTTTTCTGCCCTTTTAAAACTTCAGGTAGCGGTAAAATTCACAATTGTGATTATCTTTATCAGCTCATGTACCCTACATCGTAGGATACTTCCGGAAGCAGGAAGCACCCCTTTGAGGCGCCCAGCCACTTCCCGCAAATCCGGGGACACAGAATAAAAAACAGGAGGAACTCATGGAATTATCAGAACTCAGGCATGGCACCGAACTTGTCAAACGAGGGTTTGCTTCCATGCAGAAAGGCGGCGTCATCATGGACGTCGTGAATGCAGAGCAGGCAAAGATTGCAGAAGAAGCAGGTGCCGTCGCAGTGATGTCCTTAGAGCGTGTGCCATCCGACATCCGGAAAGACGGGGGAGTTGCCCGTATGGCGGACCCGGAACGGGTCATGGAGATCATCGAAGCGGTCTCGATTCCGGTGATGGGCAAGGTACGTATCGGACACTTTGTCGAGGCACAGGTGCTTGAAGTGCTCGGTGTGGATATGATCGATGAAAGCGAGGTGCTGACACCTGCCGATGAAGAGTACCACATTGAGAAGACACGGTTTACCGTGCCGTTTGTCTGCGGGGCACGGAATCTTGGGGAAGCACTTCGCAGGATCAATGAAGGTGCTGCGATGATCCGTACAAAAGGAGAGGCAGGCACCGGTAACGTGGTTGAAGCTGTCCGGCACATGCGGGCGATCATGGGAGGAATCCGTACAATCCAGAGACTCGAACCGCAGGAACTGGTTGGCTATGCACGCGAAATCGAAGCACCGGTCGAACTTGTGATTGATTGCGCGAAACGGGGACGGCTCCCTGTAGTGAACTTTTCTGCGGGGGGTATCGCAACACCAGCGGATGCAGCGCTCATGATGCAGCTTGGCGCTGATGGTGTGTTTGTCGGCTCGGGTATTTTCAAATCAGAAAATCCGCAGAAGCGGGCAAAGGCGATCGTTGAATCGGTAAATAATTTCACTGATGCAACATTGATCGCCCGCGTAAGCAGGAGCCTGGGTGAGGCGATGCCGGGATTAGATGTTCACCTGTTAAAAGAGAACGAGGTACTGCAGTACCGGGGGACTTAGGATTGCATTCCCCCGGGATACAATCTTAATCCGGACTACAAGATCGAAATACTTAACAATTGTGAACTCTTACAGATCTGTGGTAATCCACTATGAGTGATCGTTTTTGTCAAAAATACCAACGTCAATGATATAAGGACTGCACAGATCGGGCACCTGCCGCCATCGGTAAAGCTCGTGTACAAAGTTCTCGAAACCAGCGGACAGATGACGCAGAAGGATCTCATCCGCGAGACCTCCCTGCCGTCCCGGACAGTGCGGTACGCACTGGGCAGGTTAAAGGATGAGAAGGTCCTTATCGAGCGCCATTATTTCACCGACGCCCGACAGAGCCTGTACGGTCTTAACAGACCGGTTGCGGAGGTGGTGGCGGCATGATGCGCCGGCACTCCGGCACGCAGATGCCGGTATTGCAGTTGCCGGTGCGACCAACGCAGTTAAGTCAGTTGAAGATAAGTCTTAACAAAACCCGGGCTCTCGATTGTTGTTGATGCAATCGGGAGGAGCCGGGAAATATTCCGGCGGAGGGAATCCTCGTGAACTCTTCTCCAACTGTCCCGATCCCGTATCGCATCATCGCACTTGTACAGGAGCGCAACCGTCTCTTTGCGTACCCCCTCGAACGTCTGGCAGGTGAGATCAAGGCCACCGGGTTCCGGTGCAGCTGTTGCGGGTCGTGCTGCTCCCGTGCTATCAACCGGCACATCTTTCTTTTGAACCGAGATGTGGCAGACGTGAAAAAAATCGATCCTGCTGCGTTCGAACCCGCTCCCGACCCTGAGTTCTGTGACCAGACTGGCACGTTCTATGTGTCGGGATATGCACTCCGGATAAAAAATGATAAGCCGGGGTCATGCTGGTTTCTTGAGAATGGCAGGTGCCGGATCTATGACCAGCGGTTTTCTGTCTGCCGCATCTACCCGCATATGCTCCGCCGGAATTCTGATAATTCCGGGCAGGTGACGTGGCGACAGTTCGCACGAAAAAACGAACACGGGCAATATCACCAAGATTTGCCCGATGACGAATGCCTTTCGCTCGCCCGGGAAAGCAAGGAATATGAAAACGCCTTTTTAACCCACCAGATCTCATTTCTCGAAACCATTCACGATTATTTTTCCACGCATCATCTCCGGCATGACCAGAAAATGTATGATTACCAGGTGCAGCGGGTTTTGCAGGGCAGACCGGTCAAAGTAATGGTGTATCATGCCGGAGGACTCCAAGAGCACCGGATTACAAAAGATGCCTCCTCATGGCATGACTCCTGCCAGTCTGGTGTGCCTGACCACCGGTGATGAAGTGGTTTACAGCGAGAGACGCACACTGCGAGGCTGTGATTTTTTTTTGGGGATATGCCGGCGCAAACATCCGGCATATGTGCCAGAACCGGTATCAGAGAGAGGGATACCCACAAATCTCAAAAATATTAAAAACATGACGGGTTTATAAAATTAAGACTCTTCTCCAATTTTAGGATGGCTTTGATATGAAAATATTGGAGTCTATATACGACAGATCAGACATCCGGAAATTGATTATGGAGTGCAAAATTCTCATTGCTTTGGTGCGAAACCTTTTGGCTTCATGCGAGTTTTTTAATTTTATTCCTGTGCAACAATCTATTATCAGATCACGAAGCAAAGTCACATCAGAAATATCCGATTGGGAGTATGTCTCAAAATGGCAACTTACGTTCTGGTTCATGGCGGTAACATGTCTACAGAAACCTGGAACAAACTTACCAGAGGAGATCCTGTTTACACAAAAGACGGCCATATGGGCGCCAGATATTGGGACGGAACCGTTTTTGCACTCAAGGCACATAACCACCGCGTTTTTGCGCCGACACTAAAAGACGAACACGGCTGCCACATGACCGATCATATCGGGCAGATATGCTCGTTGATGGCTGAAAATGACTTGCGGGATGTCATCCTCGTCGGACACAGTTATGGCGGGATGGTAATAACCGGTGTTGCAGACAAAATGGCGGACAGGATCCGCCGTTTGGTGTATCTCGATGCCGCAATACCTGATCCGGGACAATCCCTGTATGACATTCTCATGCTGGGTTTATCAGCCAACTCTGGCAATCAGCCACTCCTTCCGGAACCGTCACCTCCGTATGTCGAAAAACTGCAGTTTGACGCAGCGACAATACAATCATTACCGAAAACCTACATTTTCTGTACAAAAAGCGAATTTGCTGACGTTGCTCGTGTCGCCAGACAAAAAATTGCTACCGGGAAAGGATGGACTTGCATTGAGATGCCGTCATCCCATGTGCCAATGGCTGACATGCCGGACGAGTTTTACCAATTGATGCTGGATCTCGCTAAAAAATAACCAGTTTTTTATCCGTGGCTCTGTCTAAAAAAATGAACAGATTTCACTGCCCATAAACAAGGATTATTGTTCATTCATCAGATTTTCATTGCTTTGGTGCGAAGTCTTTGATTTCATGCGGTTTTTTCTCCCCCCCATCCCTTTCCTGTATCTCACCCACTCCATAATCATGAAGACCGCCAGATCCCGAACCCGCAATCTCACACGACACCGGCAAGCACCGCCGTTTTTACAAGCATCACCCCGTAAAAAGCGACCAACATAGGAGCCGAACCCTCCTAAACAACCAGCACAACCTCCAGCACCATCCAAAGGGTCAGCTCTGTAAAAATGCCGGTAACGAGGTGTTTGATTGTGCAATCATCGAATATGGGAAGATCCGGTTATAGATTGAAAATTGACAAGCCAACTTTCATTTTGCCTGTCTGAACGGGCATTATTAGACCGGGTTTTTTCTTAGCATTTGTCGTAATAATGGTTTTTGGATTCTACCCTCAACAATGTGGTATCACCGGGCATTTCCCAGCCGTGCTCCCAGTTCAAATGCCCGCTTGCAGTCCTGCGGAAAAACCGTCCTGTGCCGCTCCTTCCTTTCTTCAGGATCGAAATAGCTGAACACCACTTTCGAATAGTCCTCGAACTGGAGCGTCTCGAAGGAGAAGAGGGATTCCGCGTGCCCGAACGTACGACCGAGCACTTGTTCGTTTAAACCGGTGTGCACGGGATACTGGAAATCCTTCATCTGCTGTTCGGACACGTTCATCGTATAGACAAACGCAGTCCGGATCTTCTTTTTGTAAAGGGAACCCGGAGGATTGGTATAGGCAAGATACGGGAACATCAGCCGCTCCATAAAGCACCGCATCATACCGGTCACGGTGCCAAAATAGAGGGGAGATCCGAGGATGAGCGCATCGGTATCCGGTATCTTTTCAAGAACGGGAGTCAACCCGTCCTGAACGGCGCATTTCCCGTAGCTCTTCCCGCCTTTTTGTTTGCAGGCAAAGCAGCTGGTGCAGCCGGTATACGTGAGATCGTAGAGATGGACCAGTTCCGTCTCCGCTCCCGTAGAAGCTGCACCGTCAAGGGCGTTCTGGAGCAGGGTCGCGGTATTCCATTTCTTTCGGGGACTTCCGTTGATTGCAAGGACTTTCATGGTTGCGTTCCTTATTTGTTTTATCAGGTGATCTGGTTTACTGCCACGTCACCACAAGTGGTTTCCGGCGGGGGATCCCGTAGACCTTGTACTGTGGGTGACCGAACATCATCACATAGGCGCATTTCCGTCCCGCCGGCAGGTTGAGTTCTTTTTGGAGCGGTTCATAGAACATGGCTGCCGCTGCGACAAAGCCAGCCCAGCAGGTACCAATGCCAAACGCCGGTGCAGCGACATCGACATGGGTGAGGGCGATAATGGCGTCAACGGATGCCATCTGGTTATCTTCCGGAATATGGGCGAAGACCAGGTGCGGGGCATCCCGGCAGATGACATCGTATCCCTGCTCCCACGCCGAGATAAACATCGGCACGTAGCCGCTCATGGGGTGGGCGGTATTCAGCAGGGTCTTCATCCATTCGACAGTGAGCCCGGCAATCTTTTTTACCTTCTTTGGATCATGGACAACCAGCCATTGCACCGGCTGCCCGTTGCTTCCCGAGGCTGCGTACCGGGCAATATCGAGGATTTCGAGGATTTTCTCCTTTGGCACATGATCTTTTGTGAAATGCCGCACGGACCGGCGCTTCTTTAAGTAGAAGGTCATGTCTTCTGCTGAGACCGTGCCGGCACCGGCAGGCAGGGACACCTTCTCATCCGGGCGGACGTTTAAGAGAAGCGCCTGCATCGGGCAGGACGCCTCGCAGTGCCCGCACTGGATACACATGCCGGCTTTTGCATCCACAACCGTGGGAAGGGTATTCTCATTGGCGGGTTCGACAATCGCCATCGGGCAGATAATAGAGCAGATCCCGCACCGGGTGCAGAGATCCTGGTCAACAAGTATGGTTGCAGCCATTTCCATCTTTTCCGGGTACTTTTTTGTAACTGCTGCATCAGATTCTTTTCGGCACTCCATGTAATCCCGGCTCACTTCCCCGGTGTCCAGTACCGGCTGGCAGGTATGGTCTGGAGGAGCGGATCGATCTCCGCAAAGTATGGCTTCCCGTTTTTATCCCCCTGCCGTCAGCATACACTCCTGCAATCTCGCCGATACAGAGCGTGTTTGTCAGCAACGGGAGGTGGTTATGTACCGGTCCGGTGGAAATTTCACCGGAAAAAATTCGGAAAAATTTGAAAATCCAAAAAAAATTCTGACTGCTGTGGTATTAGCGATCGAATGTGCAGAAAATAAATTCGGGATCGGAACTACAACCAAAATTTTTGATAAGATCCCACGCTTGTTACAAGAGTGGTCTTCTAACGACAATGAACAAATTTTATTGGTTGCCAGATCCTCTCAATAGTATGCAACCATCAACCATCACCCGGTGGACCCGGATCGTCCTCATGTTTGTCATCCTCATCGGGCTTTTGTGTCTTCCCGTCATTGGCGCTCCAATCTCTTTAGGAATTTCCACAGGACCCCCGGAGAGCAGCCAGTTGAGTGCCGCGGCGTATGAAAAGCAGGGCATGGCACAGATGGATCATCGAGACTGGAATGGTCTTATCACCACTACGAACGAGGGGCTTTTATTGTATCCCCAGGATGCCGTACTGTATGGTCTCAGGGGATATGCACTCCGGAAAGTGGGCAATTTTGCCGGTTCTGTTGATAATGTCACCCATGCCATCGCCCTTGATCCAAAACCGGTCCAGTATGCAAACCGCGGGTTCGGATACCTTGCACTGGGGGACAATATTGACGCCATAAACGATGCGAATACTGCAATAGCCCTCAATAAATCCTACACTCCTTCGTATGGGGTAAAAGCGATCGCCCTGATCAATACGGGCAACCTGACCGGCGCAGAGCAGACGATTGATTCAGTCATACCGCTTGATCCGGCAAATCCATTTTTCTGGCAGTTGAAAGGAAGAGTCCTTGCCGGATCAGGGAATTGCACCGGTGCCGCCGAAACATTCCGCTACTCAATACAGATCGATCCTGATTATAATCTTCCATGGCCGGGGTTTGGAAACGCCACGACCGATCTGCAGAAAGCAGAAACCCAATGCGCAGCTCCTGTTAAAACACCGGTTCCGACACAGGCTTCAGTCCCGGCAGTTTTAGCCGGTGCGGCACTTGTTCTTGCGGTCCTTGCCCGTGAACGGTGAGAGCGGAGGTTGTCATGACCTTCTCCCTTGGCAGCGTTGTTCCCTGGGGGCGATCGTTTCATGAATATCTCCTGTTTTTCGATCTTCGTGATGATGAGTTGCATAAACGTGTTCTCGGGTGTGCAGACGGTCCTGCCGGGTTTAACAGTGAACTGACAGCACGCGGGGGTTCGATCGTCTCCTGCGATCCGCTGTACCAGTATTCCGGTGAAGAGATCCGGTCCCGTATAGATGTCTGTTACCCAACGATACATGAACAGGTAGCCACAAACCGCAATCTGTTTGTCTGGGATACGATTCACTCTCCGGAACAGTTGCGTGACTGGCGTTTTTCTGCGATGAATGTGTTTTTGGCGGACTATGAAAAGGGGAGGAGGGATGGGCGTTACTGTGCCGCCACGCTCCCTTACCTGCCGTTTGCCGCCGACAGTTTCGATCTTGCAATCTGCTCCCATCTGCTCTTCTATTATTCCGACATGCTCTCCCGGGATTGTCACGATGCTGCAATCCGGGAAATGCTGAGAATCGCCCCCGAGGTCCGCATTTTTCCGTTGGTAGATCTCAACGGGCGGGTGAGCAGGTACCGGGATGCTCTTATCACAACGCTTAAAAAAACCGGGTTTGAGGTGACCATACGTGACGTCAGGTACGAGTTCATCCGAGGGGGCAACCAGATGATGACCATAACGCGGAAAACCTGAAGTTATCCTGATGTGATCTTCCGGTTGAAACCTGCTCATAAATAAAATCCGGGAGATGCCGGCGCCGTCGTGCTGAACGGGATGCGAACACGGGCAACTAAACGCCCCGTCAATCCTTCCGCTTGAGCGCTGGATGCACGGTCATTACGTTTAAATAATCGTGCTCATATGGGTATTTGTGGTTCCCATTACGGTACCTTGGGAAAAAACAATGGCAAATGAACCGATGAAGATCGCAATAGATTACAAGGAGTCGTCAGAGATCTTAAAGAAATATCTTGGCATGAACGGGTCGCCGGTCGCGTTCAGGTTCGCGGCGACAAAAGATGACATCCCGGCTAGTATGGAAGAGCTCGACAAGACCATTCGGCACTGCATGATGGTGACTCTCGCACGAAAGGAGGGCAAAATCTTTTACGCGACCGTGGGAAAACACGAGTGTAACGGCGGCGCATGGGCGCTTGGACTTAAGGAGCAGACCCAGACGTTAAAGACCGGTGAATTCTATTTCAAGCTGGGAAAATTCGCGAGCGCAGCGGCGTGCAAGCGGACGATCGATAACGTCTCGCACTTAAACCTGCTCGAGACCTACGCGACGATGTATGCCCCGCTGGAGAAGACCCCCTTCACCCCGCAGGTGATAATCATCATTGCAAACCCGAGGGGGATGCTGAAGATCGCCCAGAGCACGCTGTTCCGCCTCGGAGGCAGGATCTATTCGGAGTTCTCCGGGATCCAGTCCCTGTGCTCGGATGCCACCGCCCAGACCTACCTGACCGGCAGACCCAACTTCTCGCTGGGGTGCGACGGGTCGCGGAAGTTTTCCGGGATCGAAGACGGCGAGATGGTAATGGGGTTGCCCGCCGAGATGTTGCCTGAGATCACCGCAGCGCTCAAAGTCGTTGCCGCTGCACCCGGTTCAAAATAAACCCGTAGTCGGGTATTGGGGTGCGGTGAATGGCGATACCGGATCTTCTGGTTCATGAGGGCTGCCGGGAGATTCACACCACCGGAGATACGTGTTCCTGATCAGGAGAGACATATCTTCCTGCCCCGTCACGAGTATCCTTTTATCCCACCGACTCACAGTTCAGCACATACTCATATGGAGAGAGGCGCATGAAGATCACCAATGTCAGTACGGTTGTGTCGGGTCCAAATCCGCACCATGTAGACGCCCGCAAGGTTTACGAATCCCCGCATGCGGTGGCAGTTGTCATCACTCTCGCACCCGGCGAAGCATTAAAAAAACATATCACTCCGGTCGATGTCTTCTTCTACGTGCTGGAAGGGACGGGAGTTGTTGAGATCGGGAACGAGAAGCAGACAGTAGGTAAGGATGTGCTGGTTGAAAGCCCGGCGCGGATCCCGCACAAGTGGACAAATGAGAGCGATGCAGTCTTCCGGGTGCTCGTCGTGAAAGTGCCAAAGCCGACCGAAGAGACGAAACTGCTCTGAACCAGGGGACTCCCGGGTTCCTAAACTCCCATCAATACTTTATAGACCACAAATTCCGCCTACTTGATCAATCCCCATCATTTACTAAAACAATGCCGAAATCGGATTTTAGCGGATCAAAATGGGATTTGTAAAAACAGATCACCGGATATACAGGATATCACTTCAGTTTATGCTTCTTATTGGAGATAATCTGCACATTCATCCGATCTGCTCTTCTGCCCAGCGGAGGATTATGTGCGCCAGTATGATTGCTTTATCGTATTCGTCCTTTGTTACGGGTTTGTCAAATCCCGGGTACCGGGTATCTGATGCATAGGAGGTGAGAATGACTGCTCTCCAGAGTTCTCGGGACATGAGATGTCGTTTTGTTCGAGCACAGAGAGGAGAGCGTTGATGTCATGGGTGTAGGGGCATGGAATTTTACCGGCAACGAGAACCGCCTTGAGTGCTTTCTCTGCTGCCTGCTGAGCCTGGTAACCGAGATCTTCGTACAGAACATCCGGTGTTTTCTGGCGTGAGAGGGCAAGGGAACTTTTCGCCCGCTGGAGCCATTCATCCGGGTTATCCGGCGACCGTTTTCTTCCTTTCATACACCACTTTCCCTTCCCGCATTGCAGGATACACGACGCTGAACGGTGAATTCCTGTACTCTTCTACCTGTTCAGGGGTGACAACAACCAGATCAATTGCCTGTGCGATGCCCCGCATCCGCAGGTAGATCGCTCCTGCGACTTTTCGTGAGTTGTACCTGCCGGCTTTTACGACCAGAAAGTCCAGATCGCTATGCGGGCTTGCTGTGCTGCGTGCAGCAGAGCCGAAGAGGATGACCTGTTTCGGGCGGGCAACTTCGACAATCCGGCGAATGATCTCATCCATATCATGCTTCATTTTGGTTTCTGCGCTTTTCATTCGCCCGGCTCCATAATTTTATGCTTTTTTATGCCCTGATCATCAACAATCTTGACTGCTATCCTCTTATAGGTTCCCGGTTGGATGGGCAACTGTGTCGTGCCATGATAGTCTTCGATGACTTCTTCATCGATCTCGGCGTTGGGCTTGCCGTGGAAGAAATAAGAACACATATACTGTACCGAAGGATACGTTAGTGTAATGAAGAACGCCTTTCACGTGATGCTCATCCCGACGCTGGGCTGTCCCGCACGGTGCAGCTACTGCTGGAGTTCCGAGGAAGGGTCTCCTGTCATGAAGATCGAGACCATCCGGGAAGTAGTCGAGTGGCTGAAACATTTCCGCAAAGACCAGGTCACCATTACCTTCCACGGCGGCGAACCGCTCCTTGCTGGCGTAGACTTTTACCGCCAGGCGTTGCCGATGATTGCGGAGGGGCTGCGCGAGTTAACCCCGGAGTTTGCATTGCAGAGCAACCTCTGGAAACTTACGCCGGAACTTGCCGATGTGCTGGCACAGTACAATGTCCCTGTAGGTTCCAGCATCGATGGTCCGCAGGAGATCTGCGACTCGCAACGGGGAGCCGGGTATTTCGCAAAGACGATGCAGGGCTACGAGATCGCGAAGGCTCATGGCGTTTCCGTGCGGTTCATCTGCACGTTCACTTCCCGTTCGGTCAAATCAAAGGAGGAGATCTTCCAATTTTTCTTACAAAACCGGTTCACGCTCAAACTCCACCCGGCACTCCCGTCGCTGCGGAACAGCAACCCGGACCAGTGGGCACTTCCCCCGCCAGAGTACGGGGAACTGCTTGTCTACCTGCTCGATCAGGCTCTGGAGCATGCAAGCGAGATCGACATCATGAACATCAACGACCTCGTCCGGTGCGTCTTCACCCGCCGGGGGAATGTCTGCACGTTCGCGAACTGCATGGGGAACACGTTCGCGGTGGGACCAGACGGGCTCATCTATCCCTGCTACCGGTTCGTCGGTATGCCGGAGTACGTGATGGGCAGCGTGTCTGATCGCCCAAGCCTCGAAACGCTCATGAACTCTGACGCCGGGAAGCTGATGCTGCAATATAAGGAATATGTCGATACTGCCTGTGGCACATGCCGTCACATCAAATACTGCCGGGGCGGGTGCCCCTACAACGCGATTGCGCCGACTGCCGGAAAGATTGAGGGCGTTGATCCTCACTGCGTTGCGTACAAGCGGATATTCGACGAGATCTCTGACCGTATTAACACGGAGATCTTCGGGGGTCCCGGTTTCGAGATGACGGGCTTTGGCACACCTCAGGCAAAAGGCAGTAAACCGAAAATCATGACCCTGATGCACAAGATTGTGACCCGGTAGCTCAGGATCTATCCGGTTTTATCTTCACAGCAGGGTACTTGCCGGCTCTGCAACATAACCACTTTTTTGCATCAGTATAACCGGGTGAAACACGTGTCCCCCACCACAGTCATTTACCTCCCGCCAGTATCGCGATTACTCAGGCTTCTTCGGATAATGAGCGTTCCTGAACGTAATGAGCTGCTCGCAGAACTCTCCGAGATACTCATTCATCGATAGGCTCCCTTCCTCAAAGACGCAGTCTTCTTCTTCGATGATCTTGTTGATCATGTCACGGGTGGGGAGGAGGATGTCGATAGGAACCCCGGCTTCTTTTGATCCACGGATAAGTGCTTCACGGAATACGCCAAGGCAGTACCCAATCCGGTATTTGTAGACATGACGGGTCTTATCAAGGTACCCTGCCACCCGCCCGGTCTCGATGCGGAGGAAATCATCCTTGACCTTGTCGTCTTTGCACTTCCCCAGCATGTACTTGTAATGCGCAAAAGGGTACATCTCCTCGAGCTCTGCCGGGACGATCCCGCACGTCCCGAAGATGACGATGTGGTACTGTGTCGGGTCGAAGACCTGCGAGATGATCATCCGGATCAGCTGGTGGCTGGGGCTTGTGCTGTAGGGTTTCCTCACGGCGCAGGGCATGAAGATCGCAATATCCTTTGGTGCGACCTTGTACTCATCGATAATATACCGGTACGACTGCTCAAACTCCGGTAAATAAAACGGGGGATCCGTTAAAAACGGTGCCTTGCCGTTTCCCGGTGCCCTCTCGTCTTTCTGGTCACCCATGGTCAGTCCATATCAGCTCTCCCCCGTACTAAAAGAATCAACCGTTCCCCCCGGTTAGTGCCGTCAATCGCCGGGTTCTGTTTGGCACCACAATTTCCCCTTGATCTTTTTAGGAATGCCGGAGCACTGGTGCCGGGCGCTTATAGCGGTTGGTCACACCCGACATTGCACCTGGCCGAAAGCACAAACAAAAAATAACCCTTTTATATCCTGCACGAGACGGTACGTCCATGAGATCCAGCGATCTGATCCTTATTGCACTCGTGGTTGTCGGGTGCGTTCTCTTTGCCGGCTGCACACAACAGTCTCCGGCAGCCGGCAGCATGGGCACTTCCCTGCCGGCACCATCGGTTTCAACCGGGCAGGCACTGTCGGGAAACCTCACGACAACCGATCTGGATGCATTTGTCAGCCGGGCTGTGGCATATGCCCGCGAGAACGGCAGGGACAAAGCGATTGCTGTATTTAATGACCCAAACGGACAGTTCTGCACAAACGGTCTGTATATCTTTGCCGAGGCATATGACGGGACTGCACTCGCTGAGCCATACGAGCACAACATCGTCGGGACGAACATCCGCTCCCTCACCGACAACTACGGAGTCCCGCTCGTAAAAAACCTTGGCGAGACTGACCGCTATGGCATAGGATACGTCAGCTACGATTACCGGAACCCGGCACGCAACGGGACGGTCGAACCGAAGCTCTCGGTTGTTGCCGATGTTGATGGCACGTATTATGTCGGTGCCGGGATGTACTCGAGTGCCGGCGCGGTGTATCCATCCGTATTGCTTCCCCCGCAAGAGAAAGTGCAAAACCGTGATGACCTCGTCGCATACGTGAAGGATGCCGTTGCCTATGCACAGAAAAACGGTAAGGACAAAGCGATCGCCGCATTCAATGACCCGAACGGGCAGTTCTCGCAGGGCAAGCCCGCCATTATGGCATTCGATTACAACGGCACTGCGGTCGTCGGTCCGCCATACTCCCGCGAACTCGCAGCATACCACATCAACCTGATCAACTACCATGACCCTGACGGAGTTGCAACGATCCGCGAAATGCGGGACCTCGCACGGGATAGGGGTGGAATATCCTACACAGTGGCGAAGGTTTCAACAGGTGACAGGGATATCTACGTGCCAAAGATCGATTATGCTGAACCGGTGGACGGATCATGGTGGCTCTTTGCCGGGATCTATGCCCCGGATTATATCCAGCTCGGCATCGGCAACCTGTCGGGTATAATGGTCCGGAACCACTCACGGGCAGATCTCTACGCTCTTGTGAACCGCTCGGTGACATTTGCACGGGCGAACGGGAGAGACCGAACTCTTGCTGAGATCAACAACCCCGCCGGGCAGTTCTCGAACGGCGATCTCTTTGTCTGGGCAGAGTCATTTAACGGCACGATCCTTGCTGACCCGTACTGGAAGAGCGGGGTTGGGCAGAACTTTATGAACTACTCTGATCCCTTTGGACAGAAGACGACGGTTGTTGCGATCGACACCCTCAGAAACGGTACCGGGTTCACCCACGAGATGTTCCCGGACACTGCCATAAACAGCACCCGCTTCATCCCGAAACTGGTCTGTATGAAGGCGGTCGACGACCAGTGGTGGATTGGTAGCGGCATCTATGGTGTGGAGGTGGAGTGAGGAGCCCTCGTTCTCCACCAATCCCCCTTTTCGTTTTAATAAGTGTGCAATCTTTTCTTCACGAGTCCACTCTATCGGAAGTATCGGCAACAATACCCGACACATACACGGCAATCTTGTTGTTACGCAGCACTGCACCCGGTTACGGGGCAGCAGGGAAAAAGAGAGATTATGACCGGCACTTTCTTGCGATCAACACGACAGCAACAAGGGCGATCACTGCAAGGATACCCTCAAAGCCGGAGATCATGACCTTCGATACCTGTAATACCTCACCTGAGCCAACGGTGAGGACCGCGACATTATCTTTGTATCCCCCTTTGGTGAGCTTGAGGATGTACTTCCCCGGTTTGATCTGCAGGGTGGCGGGAGTGTTCATCCCCTTCGACTGGTCATCAATGTAGACAGCTGCACCGGATGGTTCCGAAGTGATGAAAACAACCCCTTCCTTGTCGACAGGTGTCCATGCGGCATTGACCATTGTGGTCATGCCGGGACTGACCGTAACAATAGTTGTGTAGGTAGTGTACCCAAGCATCGACATGGATACCGTGTGCGCCCCGGAATTCACATCATTAAAATCACCGGGCGTCGTTTTGCCGGTTAAGAGCCCGTCAAGGGAAATTACTGCCCCCGGAGGGTTGGAGCGCACAGATATGGTGCCAATGCCGGGTGGAACCACATGCAAAATGGTATACATGGATGCAGAGTCCCCCGGACCGAAAGTATAGTTCGTGCTCTGCGTAATATACCCGGGTTTGGTAAACGAGAACGTGTGCATTCCGGGGGCGATGCCGGTTATGGTGAGGGGCGCGATCCCTTTATACACATCGTCTACTGAAATCTCGACTCCGGTCGGACTTGAGGTGATCCCGATCTGGGCTGGCGTGTCGTCGGGAAAAACCTTAAGGGCAAATTTCTGGACCCGGTAATTGTTTTTATCTGCTACGTAGACGTTGCCATCAAGATCGACCGCTATGCCTTCGGGCTGGTCGAACTGACCGTTGGCATTCCCGTATGCCCCCCACTGCGTGATGTACTGTCCATCACCGGTAAATTTCTGGATCCGTTGGTTGTTCCCATCCGCAACATAGATGTTTCCCTTCTTGTCAACAGCAAGTCCATCTGGATAGGCAAACTGCCCGTTCCCTGAACCGGCAGATCCCCACATTCCCAAAAAGGAACCGTCGTCCGCAGAGAATCGCTGGATACGGTTGTTATAGAAATCTGCCACGTACACGTTCGATAACGAGTCCACAACCAAGTGAGAGGGATAATTAAATTCACCGTTGCCTGACCCTTTCGAACCCCATTGCAGGAGGAATTTGCCATCAGAACTGAATTTCTGGATGCGGTTGTTAAGCCGGTCTGTAACATAGATGTTCCCCTTCAGATCAACAGTCACCGATTCGGGCTGGTTGAACTGGCCAGGTCCCGTCCCGTTTGTCCCAAACGAGAAATAGAGTGTCCCGTCGGGACGGAACTTCTGGATGCGGTTGTTGTAGCTGTCGGCAACATAAACATCTCCGTTGAGGTCTACTGCGACTTCCGATGGTCGGTTAAACTGCCCTTCGGCTGTACCTGCCTTTCCCCAGCTGGCAACGTACCTTCCCTCGGATGTAAACTTCTGGATACGGTTGTTCTGGTAATCTGCGACATAGACATTTCCGGCATTGTCCACTGCTACCCCGGTTGAAGTGTTGAATTCGCCCAGGCTCGTTCCCTTCTCCCCCCATTCAGTTACAAAGTTATATGTCTCTTTTGCCTGAACCCCTTGGAACAGAACAACAACAAGCAACGCCGCAATCAATAGCAGGATCCAGTCCCGCTTATACTCCTGTACCTGCATCAAATGATACTCCAATACTGTAACATTCATTCATCAGTTCATAAACGTTTCCAAGACGGAGAACAGGGGTGCCTGCCTCTGTTTCCGATATGATGCGGGAAGGCGCAGTATGCTTCACGCTGCAACCGGCGCCACCATCCACTGCCGCAGACGCATGCCGTTTACGATAAACATAATCCCTCCCAGTATAGCGATCACTCCAAGGACAGCGACTATTATCATCACACTCGCACGCGGGATACTGATGATGGCGATCACCAGAAGAAGCGAGAGAATGCCCGTGATAAGGCGGTTCCAGAGCCCTTCCGGGATCGCGGTACGCTGCCGGACAATCTGGAACAGGAGGATCACGGCAGTTGCCAGCGCCCACACCGCCAGTACCGCAAGGATTGCAAGGCTCCAGACAAGAAGCGGGAAGTACCGGGTGATAATACCCGTACAGAATATCGCGACCCCCTGCAGTACACCCTCCCAATCTATCTTCCCACCAGACCGGGTATCAAATCCTTTCCACGCGATCAAAATGCCAAAGCCCATAAGCAGTGGCGGGATGACAAGATGGGTTACGCCGTCAATGAACCCTATGGGATTTGCGACAATGAGTATCCCGGCAAATAAGACAGAAATCCCTAACAGGATCTGGCGCTGCCATGACAAACGCTGCTCATCCATGACCTGTTGCGTGTCCGTGCCGGAAGCGTGGCGGATGTGGGTGATGAGGGTGCTGCAGGTTTCTCCTATCATGAGGAGGAGCGGGGCATCATCCGCAAGGTGCAGCAGAGGATGTTTTTTGGGATCATGGCGGTCAAGGTGCACACGCCATTCGGTGCGAGTTTCATGCACATGATACTGCCCTTTCCGGAAACTCGCGATCGTTCCTGGTGACGGCACATTGAGGGTGGATTTCATCCAGCCGGCATCAAGAGGCTCTGTCACCGACGACTTCTCCACGACCACTTCCCAGACACCATGATACAGGGGATTGAGAAAATCATCCAGTTTTGTCACTGACACATCACCTGCTCATGATTGCCCGGATCGTACGATTGCCGGGTCTTTGACATTCTCGTTCTCGTGGTGCACCGGTTCCGGGGAATACGTGCAACTGCTGCCCATGCATGTCCCGTTGGTATAATAGTGTGTGAGGACATCGGGGAAATACTGCTTTGCAAAAATTCCCCATTTTGGAATTCCCGTCACGTTTGCCATGTCCATATAGCCCTGAGTAGGGATGTGCCCCGATGATATAAAGGGAGTTCTAAGTCCGTGGTTGACCGCATTGATTCAATCGTATCAGATATTGGCATCGCCCATATCACAATCGAAATGAAATGATGTTCGCGTCAGGGATGGTGGGGAATGGCTGTGGATGAAATGCACTTACAGGGAAAACCTGCAGAAAAGAGAGTGCGGGAAAGATCTCAGGGCTTTGCCCCGGTCTTAGTCACTTTTTTTGAGGGCTTGATGGGACTTGGCGGATTCGTGTGAGCAGGCAACTCATCGCCATGCGGATGCGAGTGCGGAGTGTGTTTGGGAGGGAGAGTAGGCTTTTTAATGGTTTTGTGTTTGGGATGCGGGAGGGGATAGACAAGCGGGTGGTGCCGGGCATCTTCTAAGTGTTGCTCCCGGTTCTTGCTTGACCCTCCTTTGACCGGGGCTTCAGGCTCGCTGTCCCCCTTCGGTTTCGCATGTCGTGGTGACATAATCAGTGATCGATTGTGGGAATATAAAAGCATCTGGTGGCAATGACACCGGATATGGAGCACGGAGCCAGAAGAACCGGTGGCAGTACCCAACCGGGTGCGGACTTCCTGCAAATTACCCAACGATATAATATCTCCGACACAGTGGCAGATGTATGATAGTCACGAATCTCCTCACTCCCCTTTCCATCGTGATCGAGTTCCTCGTTACGGTTGGCGGGTTGTATTGCGGTGCCGTCCTGAAGAGACCGGCAGGGTACTTCTTTGCCCTCACGTTCCTGATCTTCGGACTGTATGATTACCTCTTCATGTTCGGGGTCGGACCGGACCTGCTCTCGTTCATCAACTTTATCGCAGTGCTCTCGGCGCTGGGCGGGACCATCCTTATTGCGAAGAAGGCATAACTCCTTCTTTTTTCGCCCTGTGCGCGGCATGAGTGCACAGGAGGGCAAATCGTCTCATACAATGGTGAGCGGGGTGAGCCGGGGGACTTCCCGAAAGCCGGCATCTCATGAGAAGATTGAAACCCGTGCATCACCGATCACTCCAACAGGTGATCCGTTTGAAGGATGTCGACATCGACAGGATTTATCGGGATGTACCGCTCGACAAGATCCCCTGGAACTGTGAGACCCCACCGGAGGCGCTCGTTGCGCTCGTAGAAAGCGGGATGGTCAGACCATGCAGGGCTGCCGACCTCGGGTGTGGTGCCGGTAATTATGCACTGTATCTTGCACGCCTTGGGTTTGAGGTTACCGGCATCGATAGTGCCCCACAGGCAATTCAGATCGCCCAAAAAAATGCACAGCAAAAGGGTGTCAGGTGTAGGTTTATCGTCGCCGATATCCTTCGCGACCTGCATGAATTGACGGGTACGTTCGACTTTGCCTTTGACTGGGAAGTGCTGCACCACATCTTCCCCAAAGACCGGGAGACCTACGTGAAAAATGTCCATGCGATCTTAAACCCAAATGCGCTTTACCTCTCCATCTGTTTCTCTGACTCGGATCCCCAGTTTGGCGGTGAGGGAAAGTTCCGCGAGACCCCGTTGGGAACAACCCTCTATTTTTCATCTGAAGCTGAACTGCGGGCACTCTTTGCCCCGTTTTTTACTATCCGGGAACTGAAGACGATCGAGGTCGGCGGCAAATATGGATCACACCGTGCAGTATATGCTCTCATGGAACGTGACTGACCGTGTGCAGAGGGGGCATGCACCGGATCTTTTGTGCATCAACTTCCTGCATCCCGCCGGGAAAGTCGCACACATACCCACAGTTAGCATTATAACGGCACCGGAATCATCCCCTGCGATGCCCGAGATCGAGAGGTTTCTTCTCGCGTTCTTTTCACATCCTCCCAGATAAAACCACAATCCATAATATCCGGCATTCCCTGATTATTGATCACCCATGACGAGCTGCACCACAAAAAACGAGGGGCTTGCTTTTATCATCCTGCTCATTCTCTGCCAGCTGCTTGACTATCTCACTGCACAGACACTCTCGTTTGTCGATCTCGTCCGTCTCACCGAAGTTACGCAGATCATCCGTTTCGAAGATGTTTTTGGCGTCGTCGTCAGCTTTGCCCTTGTCGCATGTGTCCTCATCTTTCTCTTTGCCTCGCAAAAAAACGTGTACAAGGCAGTCGTTGTCACGACACTGCTGTCGCTGGTTGTCCTTATCCTGAATGCTGCCGGTCTCTTGAGGAGCCTCCTTAACCAGCACATTAACCCGGTTTTCCTGTTGATGGACGCAGCGATCGTGTACGCCTCGACCATCCTGCTTTTCTGTGTTTGCTACTGGGTGCTCGATCACGAAAGCCAGCAGGCACGGTGCAGCAAACGCGAATTCACACCCGTCCTTGTGTTCCCGCAGAACGCTACAACATTTCCAGGATACGAGAACTG
>JAPKXU010000051.1 GCA_026394655.1 Methanoregula sp.
GGGTACAAACGCCGTGGGCGTCCAGGAAGTACCAAGGAGGAAGTTTAACACCCCGACCTGTTCAAAGACCGGGTAGCCGTTGCGTAATAAAAAGAGCAGGATGAACGTGATGACAATAATTGCAAAGAATGCTGTGCAGAAAAAAACCGTCTTGATGAACTTCTCTTTTAATAATGAAGCCTGAGCAGTGTTGCCGGAGGCACCTGGCGTGAATCGTTGTAAGAATTTCATCTTCAGATTCCTCCTGAGTTTGAAAACATAAAAAATGATGTGGGTTACGTTAACCCGGTTTTACGCTACAATCTCACGTGGTGAGTGCAACGTACCCTTGCTCGGTAACAATCTTCTGACCGTCAGGACTGAGAAGGTACTTGATGAAGTCGCCCGTAAGACCTGTGGGCTGTCCGTTGGTGACCAGGTACAGGTCACGGGAGAAGGGGTAGGATTTGTCTACTACCGAATTGATGCTGGGTGCAATAATCTTCAGGTTATTGAACCAGATAGGTACGGCTTTGACATCATTACTCAGGAACCCAATCGAAACATAGCCGATCGCACCCGGAGTCTGGGCTACGGTCTGGGTTACTGCGCCGTTGGAGTTCTTCTCAAGCATCGTATTTACCGGGGTTGCCGTGCCCAGCACGGTGCTATCGAAATAGGTACGGGTGCCGGAAGCACTGTCACGCCCGACAATGACAATCTGGTTGTTGGTACCGGGGACGCCTGCACCGTTAATCTCGGTCCACTTGGTAATCTTGCCAAGATAGATGTTCTTCAACTGGTCAAAGGTAATATACTGGATCGTTTTTTTTGGGTTGACAATGACTGCGACACCGTCATGTGCAACGGTAGTAATGACGAAGCTGGGATACTGTGCCTTCTGGGCTGCTGTCACTTCAGCGGATGTCATCCCAATGTCAACGGTCTTTGCACCGATTGCCTGGATACCAACACCGGATCCGCCACCGGATACCTGGATGTTTACCCCGGGGTGAGCTGCCATATACTTGTCAGCTGCTGCCTGGACAATGGGGAGGACTGTTGTCGAACCGCTGATACTGATAGTCTGCTGCTGGATGGATGCTGTCGTACCAGAGGTAGTCACCGGTGCTGCCGGAGCAGTTGATTGAGTCGTTGCAACTGGAGCAACAGCTGCAGTTGTGGGGACTGGTGTGACTGTGGTTTTCGTACCGCTGTTAAGGCAGCCGGCAACGAGCATTGATACGATGAGCAGGGCTACGAGGCTCAAGGTAAGGAATACAAACGAACGCTTCTGTGTTTTCATAGTGTTCACCCAGATTATGAACCAGCATTAATATATCCTTTTTCGACAGAAAATATAGTCAAGTATATTGAGAATAGAGAACAATAGTGTGCTATAGTAAAGCAGGGGATGTGAGAAGGATGGAGATTAGAAAAGTCCAGTTCACCGGCGGGTCATCGTATGTGATCACCCTACCCAAAGAATGGATCGAGCAGGAGAAAATTAAAAAGAATGATCCTATTGGGGTAGAGATCCAACCGGACGGGACTCTACTCGTGACCAAGGCAACAGAAGCGGAGCCATTACAGCGGATCAAGGAATTCTCGCTTGAGGGGATGATCACAGATCCGTCGTATCTCTTCCGGCTGCTCATTGGCGCATATATATCCGGATATACCACAATTATCATCCGTTCAAATGAGCGTTTGCCCCCGTTTGTCCGTATGGTAGTCCGTGACTTCACCCAGATGACGATCGGGCAGGAAGTGATTGAGGAAACTGATACCGGGATCACGATCAAAGACCTGCTCAATCCCATCGAGATGCCATTTATAAACACGATCAAACGGATGTACGTGATCGTGAAAACGATGCATGAGGACGCAATGACCGGGCTTATAACAAAGAACCGGGCACTCGTGCAGGATGTGACAGCCAGGGACAATGATGTGGATCGCCTCCACTGGCTTATCGCCCGGCAAACGAATATGATCCTTTCCCATGTTGTCCTATCAAAAAAGATGGGATTGTCACCGGGTATGGCTGTCCACTACTATATCATCAGCCGGATCATCGAACGGATCGGTGACCATGCAGAGCGGATTGTTGACAACGCCCTGCCACTTTTGGATAAGGATCTGGATCCAAAGATTCTTGACCGGATCGTAAAAGCGAGCGAGCTCTCGGTTGCTATCTTTGACCGGAGCATAGTGTCGTTTTTTAACAATGATATAAAGAAATCAAACCGGAACATCGAGTCTGTCCAGACGCTCGAATCCCTTTGCGAGGACCTGAATAATCTTGTAATCCAGCAGGAAACACTGGATGCGATTGCTCTTGGACACATCATTGAAAGTGTGAAACGGGCTGGGGAATATTCAGCTGATATCTCAGAGAACGTAATTAATTATCTTGTTGAGGAAGAGATGCCAGTACGCAAAAAGAATCACAACAGCATAAAGGTGGCGGAGAGCAACTCCTGAAAAAATGTGCATGGGATCATATTGTTCTCCTGATTGCAGGATATTAACGGAATGGCATCGAATATTCCCGGGGTCGTACGGTTTATTAATAGCCCGGCAAATCTGGCAGACGAGGGAATTGCTGTCACGGACGTGTTGAAAGAACCGGCAAGAAAGAAAGTCTGCATCCGTTATGACTCTATCAACACCAAGCTCATCCACCGCACATCCCGAAGTTTATCCATTATATGACAAACGAGTTTCGGCTTATGGATATATCTGGCGTTTTTTGGCAGTTGAAAAAGGACATGATCCGATGCGCATCACACAACGGACTACATGTGTCGATAACGTGATCGATACTGGATAAAGTGCGTTACCGTACCGTCAATATTACTACTAAAACACAATAAGAACAGTCTTTAGGATCCTTTTCAGCGCCCTTGTCGGGCAGTGCTGATGAGATCCTTTCAGCTGTTTGTATAAAAATTAAAATGCGATAAAAAGATTAGAACCGGGGTTTCTGGTGTTTCGGCAGGCAATCCCTGCAATAAACCGGCCTACCCTCGGTTGGCTTGAATGGTACTTCGCATTCCTTTCCACAGTCTGAACAGGTCACTTTTGTCATTTCGCGTGGTCCTGTATCTCTTCTGCCGCCGAAATTTCTCGAGCCGCCAAAGTTGTTTGATCCGAACATAATATTTTTCCAAACAGTCGTTTTTTTATAACTGCTATATTATACACGACGTTCAGGCATAAGAACTTCTGCATTGAGCAAAACAAAACCAAGGCGACCCACTGTCGGTGCCGGTCAGGCGTGACGGATCTCGTTGTAGAGTGAGACGAACGAGAGGCTGATCAGGTTTAAAGTAGTGGCAGCATACCAAAAATATAATTCCATGGGTGAGAGGGTCGTGATCCAGCCGGACCAGAGCATGAAGCAGATGATAGAGAATGCAAAGAGAGTATCAATCGCAAGAAAGACGAGCGGCGCATGAAAAAACCGCCCCAGTTGTGCGATAGTGCAGTACTCAAGCTGGCTGGGTTTGTGGAGGAGATCGGTAATATCCCGGTTGACATTCATCAGAAAATCCATTCCCGCCCATGCGATGACGCACCACCCAAAGACGACAAGGAGGGGGTGCGTGGTTACGCCGGTGCGGACGGCAGTAATCCCGAAGAGCAGCTTGAAGATGCAGAACGGGATGCCGATAGTAAGAGATAGGAAGAATGGTCTCCGGAAGAAACGCTGGATGCGGTCGGCTTCACGCTCGCATTGGTATTTTTCCGTTTCCATCACATTCGGGCTCATAGTATCAGCAATGGTTTCGTATGGGAAGGTATGGCAGGCAGTTAGTATTAAGCCAATGTCCAGGAAACGAAAAAACAGATCGCCACCGTTCAGGGAAATGCTCCGATTACATCATCCATGGAAACACAGGGGATATCAAGCATAATCAAATTGAGTAAAAGCATGAAGTAAATGAAAAAACCTTGTTTTGAGGTTGTTTATATATGTGATAAAAAGAGGGAGAATGCGAGGGATGGGATTCGAACCCAAGAACTCCTGCGAGACTAGGCCCTCAACCTAGCGCCGTTGACCTGGCTTGGCTACCCTCGCCCGTGCCATAACAAAAAGGTTGTCTATCTAAAAGAATGTTATGACACGATTTCGGCGTTTTTGCTTTTCCAGAGAGCCGGATAGTACAATTCCCTGACTATTCCGCATCGGAAGCCGGTGCCCTCCGGTTTCCTGCTCTCTTCAAGTGAGGCATTGTTCAAATCCGCATCAACCCAACAGAATGATCATGGATGGACCCGGTATCATCATCAACCGCATCTCTGAACTGCCATACTATGATGAAGCCGGATAAACATCGGTGTATATTTATATACGTAATACGAAGTGCTTTGTATGTGGTCAGATATCATTCATGAATTCGCAGATTCACCATCCCAGAGCCGGGTGGTGCGGTTTCTGTTGGAAAACGGGTTTGGTGTCACCCCTGAAGGGCGGATCAGCTGCAACGGTATCGAGATCCCGGCAACAGCCATCGCAAAAGTGATTGGTTCTGATCGCCGGGTGGTTGATTCTACGGCTCATCGTATCCTCGAACGCCCATTTCTACGTGACATCTTTTTGAACATGCGGGCAACCCCGGACCTGAGCCGGGTGGCGGAGTCCCTTGGTTTTTCTGTCATTACGGTTCTCCCAAAAAATGCCAGTGAACGCGGGATCGTCGGTGCCGCAGTCCGCGTCCTCTCCGCGCATGCCCTTGCAATACGACAAATATTTGTCACCGATCCACAGTTCTCCGAGGAGCCCAAACTAGTGATTATTGTTGAAGATCCCCTGCCTGCTGGTGTGATCAATGAGATCCGGGCGCTGCCCCAGGTACGACAGGTAATCATCTGATTATACTCTCTTTTTGCACAATCCATTTGCACAAATGTTGTGGCAGTTTGATAAGACCGCGATAGAGAATGAGGCATTATCCGATTGGATAATACGGAAAAATCAGCACAATTGTAAAAAACAGCAATCCATATGGGAAAACTGGAATCCCCATATTGCGCAACCGATCACGCGCACAGCAATTCAACTTCATTCGAAAGACGGTACATCCGTTTCCGGATCTTTTTTGGTAGGTGAATTGCGGATGCAATGCTTTCGTCAATGCTCACCCGCACGACACCCGCAATCCGGTTATCGGCGTGCATCACGATCTTCTCTTCCGTCGTGCTTGGCATACAATCCCGCGGACTGAGTCCCAGAAGGGTACACTCATCTGCGGTCATGCCGGCACCGACATGACATTCCACAATCCGTGCGACTTCTTCCGGGAAGTTTTTGGCGCGTAGCAAGTCCGCTCCAACCTGCCCATGATCGATCCCGTGAGTTGTCCCCCGCCCGATATCGTGGAGCAATGCGCCTGTCATCACAAGAGAACGATCGACAAGTGGATTGCGCCCTGCGTATTCAAGCGCGCAATCACATACTGCCCGACAGTGCGCGATTACCTTTGCATTGCACCCGGCATCCCGGAGTATTGCGATGCATGTCTCGCGTTCTTCATGCATGACCAATGGATTTTTTTATTGATTCAATCCGGACTTTCAGGGACCGCAGGAGCATGTCATTATCGAAGTGAGTAAGCGCTTTCTCGCAGTTCGGGCATTTGAAATCATTATCCATAGCGAGCGGGAACGTGAATAACACCTGACAATCCTTGCAGATGAAAAAATCGTTCTCCTCCTCGTATTTTTCCCGTCGTTCGAGCTTACTTAAGACAAGCCCCAGATCTTCCCGTATTGCATCGTAGATATGATCAATCCGGAGCTGCCAGAGATAGGTGAGCCAACCCGTCTCGTTGTTCTTAATCCGGTGATATTCAGCGAGCCGTTTCTCATAAAGTGTGTACAGGGAATGCCGTACAGAGTTCAGGTTAATTCCCGTGCTTGCGGCAAGGTCTTCATCACTGTGTTCGCCTTCTTTCGGGAATTTAAGAAGAAGGTTCAGACCCTCATCACCAACTAACCGGTGAACATATGCCCGTAATGCCGGTTCATTCAACACTTCTTCTACTGGATCCATCATCGCATATATTGTCGGACGGTGCTAATATTAGTATCCAGCACCGAAAGCGCTTCTCCGCGTGTTGCACCGGATCCAAAAACAGAGACAATTGCCTGCTCTTCTTCAAAGAATGTTCCGGGACTGGGAATGTCAGCCACGATTGGGGATAAGTGTTTTAAGTCCCCCGAAAGGGTCAAGTCCTTATCGGCAAACAGGATGCTCCGTGCTGCGTACCGCATAGGACTCCGGGTCTCAGGTAATCTGCCAGCACAGGCACTGACATGGTACTCGAAAAGATTGCAGTCATACGCGGCTTCAACAGTATCAAGCGTTCCCTGGAACCGGGGATTGATCTCAATGGCACAGGGTGTTGTGTCGCTGACAACAAAATCAATCCCGACTGTACCGGTACACCCGCTTGCCGCTGCAATCCGTTCGGCAACAGCGACCATCTGGTCCCGTAGCGGGTGATCAAAAGGAGTAACAGAGCCGGAAAACCCAAATGCAGTCCCCCCATCCCCCCTGAGTATCTGTTCGTTCGTCGCGATTGCCCGTGCATGCGTTCCATCGCTCACGCAGCAGACGCTCGCCGGAATCCCGTCAATCACTTCCTGTGCGATATATGGAATATCCGGGTAAAGTGCTTCCCACGCGGTGAGTTGTGCAGCGTCCCGGATAATCTGGTTCCGCCATCCCCCTGCCCCGCACCGGGGTTTGATCATCGCAGGGTACTCACCCGGTGCTGCGAGCCGGGGCACCGGCACACGAAGGTCACTAAAAAAATGCTGGATGTCCAGTTTGTCAAGGAACCGGTTCACCCGTTCCCGTGGTGTGCCACAGACGGGAAGGCTCGTTGCGAGTCCTTCGGCACCGGAGGTCAGGACAATAAAATCAAATGAATGTCTTCGTGCCATCTGTTCAATAGCATACGGGAGTTCTTCCAGTGCCTCGAATTTCAGCTGGTCCTGCGTGTACCATGCGAGGTCCTGATCGCAGAAATGATCGACAGCACAAACCTTGTAACCTGCTCGTGCAGCCGATTGGGCGACGTGGCGCGTGGAAAATCCGGCGACAAGTACGCGCCCTCTCACAGTTCCTCCGTCTGTTTTCCTGCACGGGAAGGATGGATGCGGATCTTTGCATCCGGGTATACTTTAATCAGTTCCGTGCCGGAAAAGAGATGGTCCAAAAAGAGCGCAAGGCTTGAGATCTCGGAATGGGGTTGACCAGTAACCGCGACATTGAAGTCCGCGAGCCCGTACATCTCGCCCGGTACCTTCTCTGCCCCTACGACGACAAGGATCTTCGCATGTGGGGAGATCTCCCCCATCACGTCAGGGAGGTTGAGCCCGTACATCGTGAGATGAACGACGACGCCTCCTGCGGCTTTCCAGTCTTTGATGCAGGTGCGCCACGACACCTTATCCTCGCAGAAGAATGTGCCGCCCCACCGTTCCACCACATCGCCAACGCTCTGCACCACGCCTTTGTCTGATGCAGCGAGGTACATACCGCATGCGCCCAACGCCCGCCCCGTCAGTGCGACATGGGTGGTGACACGCTGGTCGCGTTCCGGGCGGTGACCGATCCGGAGGACGACAACTTCATGTGCCGGCATGTTATTCTTTCCTCATTTTGATGACCCCATTCTCAATCGTGACGGGAGAATCGCGAATGTTTTTGATCTGGCATTTTAAGAGTGCTTCACTGATAGAGAGTGCCCGGAATGTATCGCCGTCACGTTCGATTAACAGGTAGTGCACAAGCCGTTCTAAGGATCCCGTAACTTCGGGCGCAGCAATGCCGGATGCGGTTACCAGTTCGTCTGCGGTTGATTTGCTCTTCTGCGCGACAAGATGATAGATCATCCAGTCAACGTCTTCGTCTTTCACCTGTATGTATTCCTCTCGCACGAGAATAAGGATTTTGCATGACAGGCTAATGCATTCCCGTTCATGCTCTTTTTTAGGCTCGACAACCAATGAATGTCCATGAGTTCCTCCGACGAGTCGATCCCGTATTCCCGGCTTGTGGCATTGGCTGATCAGCTGCTTAACGAATGCGATGAGGATGTTGACCAGCTCGTAAAGAAATTTGAGGAACTTGACCCTGCAGTGCGCAATGACCTCTTAAGTACCGATCTTTTTAATGCGTACCAGGTGTTCTATTATCATTTCCGCGAGCACCCCGATGAACTGATAAAAGAGCGGATGGAACTTGAGCCGGCATCCGTGCTCGTCTATGGACTTAAGATCGAAGAGGTCGAACTGTTAGAACTTTATTTTGTGATAAGTAACGGCAACCCCATTATCGTAGTCAGCAACGGTGACAAGGCGGTTGCAACATTCTCCGGCATGACTGCATTTAACGACGGGATGGAATATATTTCGAACCCGGAATACAATGTATAGTGTCATTTAACTCACCGGTCCCCGGCACTGATCAGCTGCTCATCCACAACAGCCGGCACGAGCGGAGGAACTTCTCCCCACTTGACGGTCACATCTCCCATGATCGCAAATATGCCACTGACACGGGAAGGATCTACCCGCTCAAGCACGGTTCTGTCAGTAGGGTGGATCTCGTTACAAACTGCCGTTGCCCACGCGTCCGCAAACAAAGGATCGCGGGCGAAGACAGTCACCGCATCCGCCATCCCGAACGAGATGGACGGTCCGACGGCTGCAGATGAAGTACAAATCCCAATTATTCCCTCGGAAGGTGGCACGATAAATGCGACCCGGTTGGAAAGTGCTGCTTCACCCGCATGCACGCCGATCCGCACGGGGCGATCGTTCACGAGTGCGATATCACCACCGTTGTCGATCACGCCAAAGCTGGCGCCGGCTTCAACCATCGCTTTGATACCCGCACAGGCAATTGCGCCCGCGACAGCTGCCATCGGTCCGACACCGGCGTTCCGCGTCGCCTCAGCCATATGAATAATCATGGACTCATTGGAATCCGGAAAATATGGATCGAATGTCGCACCAAAAAAAGGGTCTCGGGCGAGATACGCTTCGAGCACATGCCGTGCACCAAGCATCCCGCTCTTTGCCGCCGCCACATGAGCAGGTTCATCGGCAAGGATTGTCGCAATCGTCTGGCGGAACCGGAAGGGCTCGCGGATCATAACGGGAGCATAAGCGCCTGGTGGGGACACGCTTCTATGCACTTCCCGCACAGGACACACCGTTCTTCAGCGAGCGCAAGTTTCCAGTCCGGTGTAAACGAGAAGACCTCGTTCGGGCAGATGCTGATGCACGCCCCGCAGTCCACGCACTCCTGTTCATTGAAATGGATCCCGTGCTCGAGCATCCGCACACGTGCGCCGAGACTTGTCATCGAGTTCCGCACAAGCTGGCACTGGTCATCCGGCACATCGATGAGGGCTTCACCTTCGGAGGAATCGATCACCGCCCTCTCGACATTTATGAGGACTCCGGTATCCCGCACAACCTGCGCGATGATTGGTTTACGCCCTTTGCCCCGTGAAAAATTCACCAGCAGTTTCATTTCAGCCACCTCCCCCCGAAGAGTTTCCCAAGATTAATTGCCGTCAGCATCCCGATGACATGATGCTCTGCATCGACCACCGGGAGCGCGCTGATATTAAACTTCTCCAGTTTGTGTACGGCAATATCTACTGCCTCGTCGATTGTGGTCGTGACCACCTTCTTCTTCATGATGTCCCGCACCAGTTTTGCCTTACCGGGATTCGCTACTGCCTTTGAGACATCAAACGTGGTCACGATCCCAACGAGCGTGCCTTCACCGTTGATCACCGGCAGGTGGTTGGTCTCCCCTTTGAGGAGTTTCTGCGCTGCGGTCTTGATCTCCTCAGACTCGCTGATACTCACGATCTGCCGGTCCATGATATCCATCACACGGGGACCTTTCGAGGTCTGGTGCATCGGTTTTACCTGCCGTGTCGCATCGATGGGGCGTGTCGGGAGTGACAGCGTCATCGAACCCTTTTTGATCCAGTCGGCGAGTTCCTGCGCCACCGCACGCGCCCTCCGGTAACTGGAGAGAGAAGAAGTCCGGACAATCTCGCCATTCACTTCAACACTTCCGGAACGGAGTTCCGCGTAGGTAACCTTCCGGATCAGGGGTCGCGACCGGCTTGGCACACCATAATCGATCATGTCAACTGAGATGTCCTCGTCCCGCACCGCAGTTGCCCGCACGACATCAAGGTCCAGTACCGGCAGCGGGATGCCGAGCCCCACGTACAGGGTCACCCCGTACCCGTACATCGTGGCGGCTGCAAGATAATCGGGGGACATTTTCTTCATATCGCCCGTCACCATGAGCGTCCCGAACCCCCCGGCTGGGGAGTGCTGCGTCCCCTCTCCGATCACCATGCCCGGTGCGCCGCACAAAAAGATCGGCACACCGCTCCCGATCAACCGGAACTTCGGATCGTTGGAGATTGGGTTCAAGCCACCAGAGCCGGAAAAAGTGACATTTCCGCAGTTCGGGAGGAGCGTCCCCATATATGTATGGAGCACCCGGTCTGTCGTATTGATCGCCGCGTTGTACCGCTGGTACGCGTTTCGCGGGTTGCACATGATTGCTTGGTTGAGGTCTTCGAGCAGGAGTTCTGTTGTGATGGTGCGGCGCGGGTAACAGTCAGTGCCCCGTGAACTCGCGCGCAGCTCAATGGTCTTTCCTGCGACGAGATCCTCCATCACGTGTGCCCCGCCATACTGGTCTTCGCGGGTATCGGACTGCTGCGTCGCGCCGATATACGTATCAACGGCAGCGAGCCCGCCATAGGCTTCGACATTATTCAACCAGATCCGTTCCATCCTGATCGGGGGATCGGCATGCCCAAAGTTGAAGAAGGCACCGGATGAACACATCGCGCCGAATGTGCCGGTTGTGACAACATCCACCTCTTTTAATGCGCCGGTCTCACCCAGTTCAGCGACGATCGCGGGCATCTCTTCCGCGGTGACAACCCGTGCACTCCCGTCACGGATGCGTTCATTGATCTGATCGATGGTCTTGTGCATGATAAAAAATGTCGTTTTATGAATATTAAAAGTAATTGCTATTACCCGAGGTAATAAATGGTATTTATCTCCTGCCGTTGATAGTGCTGTATGGATCTGCGTTCATTCATTCGGGAGATGGAAGAACTGGCGCCCCCGGCACTTGCCGAAGCGTTTGATTATGGCAGGATCGGGCTTGTTGTTGAAGGGAAGACAGACATTGATACGGTGTGCTGTGCGCTGGATGCAACGCCGCACGTAGTCCGGGAAGCGATCCGGGCTCGTGCCGGGATGCTCGTTGTCCATCACACCCCGCTCTGGACCCCGGTTACCGCGCTCACCGGGCAGACAGCGGAACTGATGCGGATGATCCTTTCCGCACACCTGAACCTGTACGTCATGCACACGAACTTTGACCATGCAACCGGTGGCGTGAACGATGCCCTTGCAGAATTACTCTCGCTTGAAAATTTAATCCCGATGTCACTTGGGCTTGTCGGCAGCTGCACGATACCATTGGAAGAAATATCCCGGCGCCTTGGAGGGAACCTGCGGGTATGGGGCTCGATTAACAAACTCCAACGGCTCGCACTTGTTGGCGGGAGCGGGTTTGATCCGGCAATCATGGCAGAAGCACTTATTTTTCGTGCCGATGCATTCCTGTCAGCTGAACTGAAGCATTCTGTTGCACGGCAAACCCCCCTCCCCTGTATCGAGGCAACCCATTATGCGCTTGAAGCCCCGGCAATGCAGCGACTCGCACAGCGGCAAGGCTGGCAGTACATTGCAGATCCCCCGCAGGTACAGTATCTCGTATGAGTGGGCACGTGCACGAGTTCCCGGACATAAAAGGACTCGACGAGACCGCACGGAAGACTATAAAAAAAGAGTGGGGAGAGAAAGGAGAGAAAGCGCTTGCTGCGATTGACAGCAAACAGGTAAAGAAGTACCTGGACTTCTTTGTCGTTCAGGGAAAAACCGGAGAGTATGTTGTTGACGAAGATTTTTGCACCTGCAGGGACTTTGTCTTCCGGAACCGGGAGTGCTGGCACCTTCTTGCGGTGCGGATCGCACAGGCAACCGGCACATTCGAAGTGGTCGATCGCTGGTACCAGGACCGGTGGAACGATGGATAACACCATTTACTGATTTACGATCTGGCATGATGGCTGAAAATAACAAATGTGATTTCATATGAACCTCCGATGAGCCGATAATTACCTACGTATAGGTGATGAAAATGGTGCGAGGTATTTTCATAGGTGGAAAGGCTTTCGTCGTTTTCATGCAGTGATATGATTATGATCTTTATGTACCATGTCGGTTTTCATGACTGATAACAATACAATAATTATCCTGCATCGTCAACTGTACTGGCAATACGTGGTTCTTCATGCTCGAAATGATCGTTTTTGACTCTTTATGGCACAAGACCACCCGGACGTGGTTCTGATGCTCGAAGAAGAATACCAGCTGGAATATTTTAAAACAGAAGGGCTGACAAGAAAGACCTGCAAAGTGTGCGGCGCAGCGTTCTGGACGCGGGATCCCGCCCGTGATAATTGTGGCGATGCTGCCTGCGAACCCTATACCTTCATCGGGAACCCGGTCTTTAAATGCCACTCACTTGACAGCATGCGGGAAGCATATCTCTCCTTTTTTGAGAGGAATGGGCATACCCGGATTCAGCGCTACCCGGTTGTCGCACGATGGCGGGATGATATCTATCTCACCATTGCTTCAATCGCGGACTTCCAGCCGTTCGTCACCGGGGGCATCGTCCCGCCACCGGCAAACCCGCTCACCATCTCCCAGCCCTGCATCCGGTTGAATGATCTCGACTCTGTCGGCAGGTCCGGGCGGCATCTTACCACCTTCGAGATGATGGCTCACCACGCGTTCAACACCCCAAATGAGGAGATCTACTGGAAAGATCGAACGGTTGAACTCTGTGACCAGTTCATCCAGTCCATTGGCGGGGACTTAAACAAAGTCACGTACAAGGAGCACCCATGGTTTGGCGGCGGCAATGCCGGACCGAGCGTGGAAGTAATGATCGGGGGGCTCGAAGTGGCAACCCTCGTTTTCATGAGTCTCGGGCGCCAGAAGACTGCACAACCGGGCTACGAATTAAATGGCGAGATGTACTACCCGATGAAGCTCCGGATTGTCGATACCGGCTACGGTCTCGAACGGTTCGTCTGGGCATCCAAGGGTTCGCCCACGATCTACGACGCGGTCTTCCCTGAAATGGTGAGCCGGGTCATGGGTTCTGCGGGACTCTCCCATATGCTCGACAACAAGGAGTACACAAAAATCCTTGCCATGAATGCACGGTTCTCCGGGCTCATGGATATCTCCGGCACAAACCTCTTTGCGCTGCGGAAAAAAGTGGCAGCAGCGATCGACATCTCACCGGAGAAACTTGATCGCATGATCTCGCCCATCGAGAAGGTGTACGCGATTGTCGATCACACCCGGTGTCTTGCCTACATGCTCGGGGACTGCATCGTGCCCTCGAATGTCCGCGAAGGGTATCTCGCCCGGCTCGTCATCCGTCGCACGCTCCGCATGATGAATGACCTGAAGATGTCAGACACTCTTGCCGATCTCATCGAGCAGCAGATGAAAATTGTCGGCATGCAACAGTTCGAGCAGGATCTCGCGGTCGTCCGTGAGATCATCGATCGCGAGGTGGAGAAGTATGCGTCAACCCTCGAACGCGGGGCACGCATCGTCCAGAAGATCGCAAAATCCTACAAGGCAAAGAGCCAGCGGGTACCCCTTTCCGAGATTATCACACTCTACGATTCGCACGGCATCTCCCCCGAGATGATCAAGGAGATCGCGGCAAAAGAGGGAGCTGTAATCGATCTCCCGGATAACTTCTACTCCCAGATCGCTGATACGCATTCAGAATCGAAAAAGGAGGTTGAAGCGGACAAGACAACAAAGTATGCCGAGCGCGTGCAGGGTCTGCCCCCAACAAAGAAGATGTACTACGAACAGCCATCCGAGATCGAGTTCGAGGCAGTTGTTCTCGACTTTTTTGACGGCTATGCGGTGTTTGACCAGACACTCTTCTACCCGGAGGGCGGTGGGCAGCCAGCTGATACCGGTTCCATTGTCTCGGCAGAAAGTATGGTGAGGGTGGACGACGTCGTGAAACTGGGAGAGGTTGTCCTTCACCATGTAAGCGGCGGTGTTTTACGTCGCGGCGAACGGATCAAAGGAATGGTGGATGAGGAACGGCGGTGGTCGTTGATGCGCCATCACACGGCAACACATATCCTCCTCCATGCGGCAAAAGAAGTGTTAGGCGCCCATATCCACCAGTCCGGCGCGCAGAAAGGCAGCGAGAGTTCCCGTATCGACATACGGCACTTCAAGCATATCACTCCTGAAGAGTTGAAGAAGATCGAGATTGCAGCAAACCGGATGTGCATGGCAAGCCAGCAGGTTGAGATTTCTATCGAGAACCGGACAAAGGCTGAGCAGTTATACGGTTTCTCCCTCTACCAGGGGGGTGTTCCGCCGGGTAGGGAGATCCGCGTGGTCAAGGTAGCTGGAGACATCGAAGCCTGTGCAGGGACGCATTGCCGTAACACCGGAGAAGTGGGCGTAATAAAAATCATCCGTGTGGAGCACATCCAGGACGGGATCGAGCGGATCGAGTTCTCTGCCGGGCTCGCTGCGGTCTATTACATGCAACATCTCGAACAGATTGCGTCTACTGCGGCAGATACGCTGTCCGTGCAGCTGGAAAACCTGCCACCAACAGTGACCCGTTTCTTCACTGAATGGAAAGACCAGAAAAAGGAGATCGACCGGATGAGTGCAAAGATCATCGAGCTCGAACAGCATTCTCTTGTCGCAGAAGACATTGGCGGCATACCTGTTGTTATCAAGAGGATTGATCTGCCCGCACGGGAACTCTCCACGCTCGCCACGTCAATTGCGGAGAAAGGAGGGGTTGCCTTATTAGGTGGTGCCGGTGAAACGGCACGGATTGTACTCGCATCCGGCAATGTAAAGGTAAATGCCGGGGAGATCATCGGGCAGGTATGTGAGCTCCTTGGCGGCAAAGGTGGGGGGAAACCCTCGATGGCTCAGGGTGGCGGACCCGACATCAACCAGCTCGATCTCGCGTTAAAAGTAGGGCGCGAACGGATTCTTGCGGCACTTCATGGCTGATACGGTTATCATCTTGGAACCCGGCGACGAACGGGCGCAGAAGATCGCAAAAGCGATGGCGAGCCAGACGGCAAATGACATTCTCAATCTTCTTAGCCAAGGACAGATGAACCAGTCCGAGATCAAAGAGCGTCTCGATATCCCATTCAATACGGTGCAGTACCATATTGACAACCTGCTCGAAACCGGGCTTATTGCCGTATCTGATATGAAGTACAGCGTGAAAGGGCGGGAAGTCAAGTATTACGAGCTGAAAAACCAGCTTTTGATCGTTGCACCCAAACAGGCAAACGTGCGGTCGATGCTCGTCAGGTATGCGACCATGTTTGGCATTATCCTGTTCGGTGCGCTCGCGATCACGCTCGTGTCTCCCCTCTTTACGGTACAGAACGGGATGAGAACCGTCGCACCGATGCAGGTAGCACCGGATGCCGGAGCATGGGTAACGAAGATGACGTACGGTGAAGTTGCATCGACATCTGCCACCGGACTTCCCGAGACTGCGATTGCGTTCTTTATCGGTGGAGCGCTCGTGATCTGCGTGCTGCTCTGCTACGAGTTGTATCTCTGGAAAAAGACGCGGTAAAGCGGTTTTGGATCTTTTTTTCGTGTGCGTAAAACCCGAAGTTTTTTTCTACTGTGCCAGAATCTGCAGGTAAAAGAGAGAATCTCATTTTTCATTTTTCCCGATTATCCAAAAAAAACGGTCCCGGAAAAAGTGTGCCAGACCGGATCACATCACAAGTGTCGACTGCCATTTTTATGACGATCCCGGATGCAATTTATCCAGAACCGGAGCGGTATCCATGAACCGGTACACTCCGTGGGGAACTTTTATCTCCAAACGGGCACCAGAGCCATACTCTCCGGTTTCGATAATCGTGATGCCGGTAATGGAGAGGATCTCCCGTACCAAAAAGAGTCCAAGCCCGGTGTTCTTTCCAACACCCCGGAGAAAGATCTTTTCTTTTGCTTCCGGTAGAATACCGATCCCGTCGTCCTCCCAAATCAAAACGAGACCATCGGCATCTTCTGTTGCATGCACATGAATTTTTGTGATTGTCTCACCATATGCGAGAGCGTTATCTGCAAGATTGTAAAAGACCTTTTCGAGCAGCGGATCGGCATATATTTCGACACAAGGCAGATCGCATTGCAACGCCACGTGCCCGAGATCTATCCGGGAGAGCGAAGAGTAGATCGTGAGATCAACCCGTTGCCAGACTGCGCCGTTTACGCCCAGGTCCTGGTAGATCTTGGTGAATGCGATCTGCTCTTCGATTGCCGCCACAGCACGGTCCTCTTTTTTTAAATAACTCAAAAGGAGGGGATCGGTCTCCATCATCAGGATAATATCGAGATATCCTCGTGCAACGGTTATCTTGTTTAAAATATCGTGGCGGGTGATGCTGTTCATCAGGTTCAGTTTGTTGTTTGCCTGTTTGAGCGCCTTCTCTGCGATCCTGAGTTCGGTTAATGCCTGTTCGCTTTGGGAGATACTGGAGAGTTGTTGCCGGATCTGTTCTTCTACCGCGCTGATGCGGGCATGGGCGAGTTCCAACTCGTCTTGTGCCGGCGAGCCCCCGGCAATAACCCTGCCGTGGATCTGGATGCCATCAATCGTTTTGTTACGGATGCGGGGAGTGCCCCGCATTGCGATAACCGTATAACACCCATCCCTCTTTTTAAACCGGGTATTCCGTTCAAAATCACTGGTGTCAGTTGTGAAATTCTCGATCAGATGATGGATCTCCGAAAGAATGTCAGGAGAAAGTCCAAGTGAAGATAGGTCTTTTCCGGTACATTCTTCGGGGAGATAACCGAGAATCGTCTTTATCGAGGGCGATGCATACGTGATCTGGAATTTTTCATCCATAGTCAGGATAAGATCACTTGACCGTTCGGCAATACTCCGGAACCGTTTCTCGCTCTCATCCAGTGACTCTTCCATCTGCTTGAGTTTTACTATCTGCCGGATCTTGTGAGTGAGTTCGGTGAACTGTGGGCGTGCATCCCCGCCTTTCTGGATATAGGAGTCCACACCATTCTCAATCGCCTGCATGACCACTTCTTCCCGCCCGCGCCCGGTAAAGAGGATGAAGGGGAGGTGTTCGTATTTGGTCCGGACGGTCTTTAAAAATTCAATGCCGTTCATCTCCGGCATCTGGTAATCCGAGACGATGACATCGAAGTGCTGTTCATTGATCAGGATTAGCGCATCGGATGCTGATGAGGAGATGTGGATCTTGAGATCCGTTGCATTTTTTAAGTAAACCTGTGCAAGTTCGAGAAGGTCAGTGTCATCATCGACGTAGAGTGCGGAGATCATGATATCGTGAAAGATACGGATTACACCAATTTCCTTTCCGATATTAATAATCGTTTCTAAATGGTTCTGAATTTGAAATTGGCGAACATATTATTGAGGAATCTAAAAAAGAATCAACCAAATAAAAATTCAGGGATTGTTCGCCATTTTAAAACGGATATTTATTATTGTTGGATCGACCGGCAAAATATTTCACTCATACGAGCGGTTGAGGCTCTTTGTCACCGGCAACCGGGAGTTTTGTTGGTTTGACTAATACCGGTTCGCTGCTCTTCCGGATCTTTTCGATGATGAGCTCTTTTCCCTTTTCAGTCATTGCAAAGACGGGAATCGAGATCCCTGCCTGCACGAGCGCTTTTCCCGCAACTGCCTCTCTGATCGTCTTTGAAGCGCAGGCGGTGACCAGATCGGATGCACGGACGAGCCGCTCTGCCTCGTCTTTGGTGAGCCCGCTCACGTGAACGCCAACAATGAACGCATCGGGATGAATCTTACGGATTGCTTCTGCATCTGACGGCAGGGCAACCGTAACTGCGATCTTTTTAAATCCCTGTGCGTACGCAAGCACCATGCCGGCTGCCGCATCCATCCGGGCGCCCTCACGGTCAAGTACAAATCCCCCGTTTGACTCGATCCGGTCCATCACCGCTAGATAGGGAGATGTTTTGACGAGTCCTGACATTCGTCCGCCGATCCCCTGCACAAGCGCGGGAGTTGTGGCAATGACCGTACCGGCACCATCGCACGCAATAACTGCTGCATCAAAAAACCCTGTATGGATACCGAAACTCAACAGTTCCGATGCCCCGAAGCCGACAAAGGGGCGGGTGTCCAGCACCTCGCGCTCGGCTGTGCACATCCCAAAAGACTTTATCCGGGCTTCGATGTTCTTTTTCACGGCGTCTTGTGTGATCTCAGGCACCGGGTACGCAAACCGTTTGGCAAGCGGGCAATCCGCAATGATCGGATCGGAGACTTCGACAACCTTTCCGTTCCGGACGATGACGCGACACCTGCCAATTGCTTCGATAATATGCTCATCCGCTATTTTTTTCATTTGAATTCCTTCAATCAATGGTATCTTACCTTATGATTAAGTATTGGTGGAGGCATACCTCAGGACAGAAACCTCACTTCCCCTTAAAATCAGGATGACGCATCAGGTTCCGGCAAACCACAACAAACGGTAGATTCACCGGCTTCCTTTGAAAATCAAGGTAAGAATTTTTCATCATCCCTGTGTGACGCACGCCGGCATTATTTCCGTTTCATGCTATCCGTCACGGAGCTGACGACCGTTCAAAGATGCAGACCCGAAAACGACGAAGCCGTTTTTCAGCCTAAAAACATATCCAAGAACAGGACTGATATTAACGGGATGAGTGGTGCGGAGCGTTACCCGGAGATTGACCTCATACGCGGTATTGCTCTTGTTCTCATGATCCTCTTCCATACTCTCTTCGACCTGAACTTTTTTTCACTATTTACAATCGATCTGTATACAATCTTCTGGCGGCTCTATGCTTATGGGGGCGTCTCGCTGTTCCTCGTCATTGTAGGTGTTTCCCTCACTATCAGCCGGGCACGGGCTGGACGGTACCTTGATGCCCGCGGACTTGCAACAAAATTTGTTCTGCGTGGGGCGAAAATCATCTGCCTTGGGCTTCTTGTTACCCTCGCAACGTGGTGGTACCTGCGCGACGGGTATGTCATCTTTGGCATCCTCTCCGTGATCGGGGTTTCCGTTCTCTGCTCCCCCATCTTCTTCCGGTTCGGGAAGAAAAACGTGATCATCGGAATTGTCTGTATCGCTATCGGGTGGATCTTTGCAACCATCAACGGACCGATCTGGTTGCTCCCCATCGGTATTCATCCGGCTGCCTTCTGGTCCGTCGATTATACTCCAATCTTCCCATGGCTTGGTGTCGTTCTTGTCGGAATCGCTCTTGGAGATGTCCTGTATCCCGGTGGGACACGATCCTTTAAGCTCCCCACATTTCCCCCAACTGCAATTGCACCACTCACGTTCATGGGCAGGCATTCGCTCGCGATATATCTCGTGCACCAGCCGATCATCCTTGCGGTGTTGTTCGTAATAACGGGTGCACCGATACTTTGATGACGCTTTTTGCTCGCTTCTGGCAATGCCACACGTCATGGCTCTCAAAAAAACAGTAATGTAACTTTTTTACGAATGGGAATTCCGCTCAATGTTCGGAGCTTGTCCTGTTGACGACTCACTCCCCATTTTTCGGTATGCAAGAAGGGTGAGGCATCATTTCGCTGCACTTGTACCGGCAGATGTTCCCTACTGCCCGGAAGGCATCTTCGAGATCCGGGAAGTTTTGGATCTCTGCATCCCGCAGGATTCGCAACGGCGTCTTCATGGAATCGCCGCCAATCAGGCACCCGACGATCATCTTGTGTGTATGCTTGGAGAACCTGACAAGCTCATTTGCGACACGAACCGGATCGGAAATTGAGGAAGGAACGGCAATCACAAACGCGATATCCCAGCAGTCCTGATTTTTAATCATCACATCAAACGTCTTTGCATACCGTTCCGCGCTCGAATCTCCCACCATATCGATCGGGTTCGCCCGGCTCCAGTTTGCAGGGAGTATAGTATCGAGTTCTTCCAGAATTGCCTGCGGGAATTCTACAATGCTGATCCCGAACCGCTCCGCATAATCCGATGAGAGCACGGCAAACCCCCCGGCATTTGAGATCACAATTGCCCGGACTCCTTTCGGGTAACCTTCGGATGCGAGCAGTTCAGCTGCCTGGAACGCTTCGCGGATTGAACGGGCAGGGATGACGCCAGCCTGCCGGAACGCTGCCTGGTACACTGCAAAGTTACCGGCAAGTGACCCGGTATGGGATGCGGCGGCTTTCTGCCCGATTGGGGATGCCCCGGCTTTTATCGCGACCACCGGTTTTTTCTCCGTCACCCGGCTGACAATCTCCATAAACTGTCTCCCGTTTTTAATCTGCTCGATGTAGAGGATGATCGCTTTTGTGTTCGGATCGTCACCGACAAACCGGATAAAATCCTCAAACCTCAGGTCTGCCTGGTTGCCGACAGAGATGACGGCAGAGAACCCGATCTCTTCCGGAAGGCTCCAGTCTACAATGGTAGTGATGATAGCCCCGCTCTGGGAGAGAAACGCGATCTTTCCCGGCTTTGGCGAGACGGGATCAAATGTGGTGTTGATCCCCTGCTGAGGAAGCATGAGCCCGAGGCAGTTTGGTCCCATGATCCGGATGTGGTGTTTTTTCGCAAGGGTGATGACCTGCTCTTCGAGTTCCTTTCCCACCGCACCGCTCTCATGGAATCCTGATGAGATGATGATGGCAAGCGGTATTCTCTTCTCTCCTGCTTCCTGTATCAGCTGCGGGACACCGGCAGCCGGGATTGCGATGACGGCTGCATCAACAGTTCCCGGGCAGGCAGCGAGGCTTGGATAGGCATTCCTGCCAAGGATCATCGGGGTTTTCGGGTTAACGGGATACAGTTTTCCCGGGAATGAAAGCATATTCCGGCAGATGGCATACCCAACTTTGTTAGGGTCCTGCGATGCCCCGACAATGGCGACCGAGTTGATGTGCAGTAATTCGTCCGGCATCTCGTTGTTAACCTGCACGGGAACGACCTTTACATCATCATCCCGGTAGAAACGGGCATCGACAGCGCACCCACCGTCCTCATAGAGGACAAGAGGATTGATGTCGAATTCGACGATTTCAGGATGGAGAAGGAACAACTTCGCAACAGTGTTGACCGTTCGTTGAAGGAATGCCTCGTCACGTGGAGGTTCATTGCGGAATCCTGAGATCAAACGATACCCATGGAGGCTCCGGATCATGGAACGAATTTCGTTCTCACGTGCCGGGAGCACACAAATGGATACATCGTTAATGAGCTCGACAAGTTTCCCCCCCATGCCGATCGTCAGCACCTTACCGAAAGTAGGATCCGTCTTGCCGCCAATGAGGATCTCAAGCCCGGCGCTCATCTGTTGTTCAACCATGATACCGGAAATTTCTGCGGATGGGTTGAAGGCAGCCACATTCTTTTTTATGGTCTCAAATGCCCGTACTGCTTCCGCAGATGATGCAATACCGGTGATGACACCCCCGGCATCACTCTTATGGATCACCTGAGCCGAGATCACCTTCATGACAACCGGATAACCGATTGCATCTGCTGCTGCAACTGCCTCGCTTTCAGTGCGGGCAACAGTGTAAGGCGGAACCGGGATGCCATTTCCATTTAATCGTTCATACCCTTCCGCTTCAGTCATCAAGCTGCGTGCCATTGTAATCCCTCTGTAGAGTATGTCGGGCGCTGCTTAATGATGATTGTTGAAAAAGAAATCCGGGAGGGTCAAATTATACCGGTTGAGAACAATCAGTGCCGGTTTGCATGACGATCTTCGATAGATTACACGCACAGCTGCATAAATACAGTATCTTCCAATGAGACCGATCACGTCATGCCATACGGGCTATTAAACCTGAGGCAATGCGCCATAGCCGAAAGGATTGGCACCATGTCCCGCTCCTCATTAAACCGGCGAATGATCTGCTCAGCAAGACTGCCGTTCTGGATCCGGTCCTCAATGACCGGGAGATACCTGCGCTCGTCATCTGTCGCTTTCTGCCATGCAATCGTGTATAATTTTTCGAGTTCCGGGTGCATCGATGCTGTCCCGTCACGTATTGCACGCTCCATGAGGGCAATGAGCTGGTCCTGATCGGTTTCAACAGGAAGTGATCGGCACCGGAGCAGTGCCCGGATAAATGCACAGACCGCCATATCCGAACGGATGCTTTCCTGTTCATCGAGCGCTTTTATCTCAAGACACTTCCGAGAGAACCGTATGATAATCCCGCTCGAATTCACCCACTCCTCGCACAGGATCGTCGCGTCCCGTTGTCTCAACTCCGCGAAGATCTCTTCCTGCGCGGAACAATATTCACCGGCATTCCGGATCTTCTCCGGAATGATCCGGTTGCAGATCCGGGGGATTTCCTTCTGGTTTGCCATGTAATACCGGAGCCGGTTATCAGCAAATCCGGTAAGTCGTCCCTCCACCATCGGGGATGAAGCGGTAATGGCAACAAGGTACGGGAGGAGTGGACGCAACCGGTTGTAGAGGGCGACAAGCTCTTTGTCCCCCGCATAGGAGAGGTTAATCTGGAGCGCCTGGATATTCAGCCATCCGTGTTGGCGGATGTTAAAGAGCCGGTCATATGCCGCGTAATACTCCCCTTCGTCATGATCCCAGACAGCAGTCTTATCAAGCGTGAGTGTCGGGTGCATACCCAGCCCAAGAATCTGGTAGCGATCCGGGAAGATACGGTAAAATTTCTGTATACCGGAGACCAGCTGTGCTTCAAGCTGGGACAGGTCATCCACCGGAAAACGCGGGATAAATTCGAGCACATGCTTCTGGAGTTCCTTTCCCAGTTTCACATCCCCAAACAGGATTTCACTCTCAAAACTCCCGCAGATGGTCTTTATGATCTGGTCAGAAACAGGAACTGCGTTGAAACACGCATCATTGATCGAATATTCGTGTTCTGTACCGATTGTCATGCAATCATGCATCCAGCCGGGGTATTTCACTCACTTTATCGGTATCCGGTTCATCGATCCGACAGATCACTTCTAACTCATCTGGCGGGAGATGCGCGACAAGTTGGGTAATGCTCCGCGCTGCAAGTTCGTACTGTGTCCGATAGGCTTCCGGCACTGCTTTCAACAGCCCGACGATCGGGCAGATACGTTCGTGTTTCAAGTATATATTGATCCGGTCGCCAGTCACATCGAAGGTGAACGGTCCCGCCCGGCAGGTTTCGGGTTTGATAGTGTGGATGGAACATTTTCCGCCCTTCATCAGGATACATTGCCCGTCATCCTGCACTTTCAGCCGGAGGTATCCCACAGACTCAAAAGCGTCACGGGGTATCCCCAGAGAGATCAGTCGCTCACGACATTTCGGGGATATGGGCGGATGCGCCCCATCGCAACAATGCCCCCCACACTTCATACAAATATCTTCAGCACGGAGCAGCCAGTCTTCAGTTATACAGGTATCCTTCATAATAATCACAATAATTAATTTTCAAAAAGGTGGGAGACGATCTTCTGGTAGACCTGGGGATAGCAGGTGTCTTCCCCGCTCTCAAGGGAGGGGTTGTCATTCACCTCAATCACATAGGCATCGCCGTTGTTATTCTTAATATCCACGCCATAGAGCCCGTTGCCGATTGCCTTCGCAGCATCAAGCCCGAGCTGGATCACATGCGGTGGCACGGCATCAGCCGGAACACTCTCGACCCCGCAATAGACAATGTGCCCGTTCACCGAAGCCTGGATCTTGAACGTGACCGAGGGAATGGTGTACTTGCAGGCATAGAGCAGTTCTCCACCCAAGACACCCACGCGCCAGTCATACTTGCTCTCGATAAACTGCTGGACGACGATCCAGTCCGACATCTTGATGAACCGCCGTGCAACCCGGAAAAAACCGGCGATATCCGTCACCTTCTCGACCCGGAGGGAGAAGGATGTGGAGGGTTCCTTAATGATGAGCGGCGTCCCCAGCGTGTCGAAGAGCTGCGAGACCCGTTCTACCGAGAGATCATGACGGGACAGAAAAACAGTCTCCGGTATCGAGACGTTCTGCTTTTTTAAATGAGCATACATGTTGATCTTGTCCCCGCAAACCTGGATGGACTCCGGGTCGTCGATAACGGGAATGGAATGCAGGCTCGCCATCCGCGCCGCTACATAGGTC
>JAPKXU010000024.1 GCA_026394655.1 Methanoregula sp.
AAACAGACTATTGAGTTCCCCACGAGCGTGGGGATGAACCGACAACTGACCTGATGCAGGACCCGACACGGACGAGTTCCCCACGAGCGTGGGGATGAACCGTGAGGAGATTACAAAACTCTTCCCGTTCCTGCGAGTTCCCCACGAGCGTGGGGATGAACCGTCACCGGTACGATCTTCGGGGCGTTCGGGAACGAGTTCCCCACGAGCGTGGGGATGAACCGCAAAATTCCAACCACTTCGCAAACCAGATCCCAAGTTCCTCACAAGCATGGCGATGACCCGGGCATGGGGAATTTGTTGCAAAAAAAATTTCTATGAATTGCGGTAACGCAATCACCGGCTGTGTTATCCCAAAAGTTTCAGATCAAACGTGCAACTTCACGGCGCACCCGTCGTCAGCACCCCCACAACCTGCTGCGCCACAACCGGATCCAAAAATTTCGTGATCACCCGCCCAGCCATCGCGACAAATAGCGTCCAAATCACCCGCATCACATGCTCATTCTTTCCGAACGCCTCGACACCTGCCTGCATCCCCCGCTGAATCAGTTTCGGCAGGAAGACAAACAGCGGCATGAAAACAATCATTGCCAGGATGAATGCAAGGGCGATCCCTGTTCTTCCCGCGAGAAAGATCCCGGCAGGGACCAACCGCGAACTCGCCCGCCAGCATCGCCGCTTTGTAGTATATCTTTCAAACCTGCCGGGCGTCCTCTTTGTAATTGGGGCAATCCCTCTGCTCTGCGATGAGTTTTTTTTAGAAGTGTTCTCATTTTACTTTTACGAGAGAACTAAGCCACGCGGCGAGGGGTGGAACCCGATGAGCGTAAGACCCCCCCTTCCAGATCCTAAAAGGCGGACAGATCCAAAAACAAGAACTTTTCGCTTTGGCGCGAACATCAGGTCATCGCTTCGTCCATTCCTCCCTATACTCTCCGGTTTGCGAACGGGTAGTTCTCCCCCATAACGCCATAGTTGAGAATCTCGCGCAGTATCGCGTCGGAACATGTCCCGCGCTTCTCCCAATACTCGTTTGAGATTTCTTCGGCTTCAGCACGGTTCTCGAACCGGAACTGTTTTCCTGCCCGGCAAAATCCGGCTGCAAGTGCAAGTTTCCTCTCATACAGTTCGTGTCCGATTCGATCGACCCGTCGCATCTCTTTTGTGACTTCTTCACCGGTATCCTTGAGGTAGTATTCATGGGGATAATTCTCTTCAGAGTTGTGAAACCCGCAATGGGGAACCCGTAAGCCCTCACTGTTACCATGGACATGGAAGAAACCGCAGAATTTACAGAACACCCACAGATCGTTCTTGCCATGCCGGTATGCGGGGAGGATGGGCGCTCCGATTTTTTGTGCAAACTGCTCACCGGCTTCTTTTGTGGGAAACATGGGTGCCATTTTTTTATCACGACTTCATTACTATGCTGTCGTGACGCGCTTGAATTTACCGATACGATCTGGGTTCACCAAATCTTTTCTGCTTCCGCATTCCTGTCAACATGTGCCTGGAAAAATTTTCAAATTTTTAAATTTTCCCGTGCCCGATAAAGTACAAGAATCCGGCAATCGGGTTTGCAGTTCGAATTCCCCCGACCGCAAATAACATTCCGGAAGATCTATCATTCTCTTGATAGCTGGTGTCGGAATCCGGTGTATATCGATGGGAAGAGGCAGAGAACTCCTTAAACAGTTAAAAACCAAAAATTTATTTCAGAGCGGGAAGTATCGTCCAGACAATCCAGTGAGGATCCTCAAACGTGAACACCCATCAATTCTTATCAGTATTTACGATAGTGGATGGACGCCCGGAAGAAATCGAGGGATACCAGGATCACCAGTGCGCGGTACTTGGCTCACCAGTTCTGGAATGGTGGGAGCATGTTGCCCTTAAAGGGGGACTGTCAGCAGAGTGTATTGCGTCAGTGATGGAATACACCCGGGGTTGTGCATTTCAGGAATTGAATAACTACCTCAGGTATGGTACGATTACACCCGGGGGAAAGTCCCGAAAAGAACTGGAACTCTTTAAAACACGAATGGTGGCGGCAATCGAAAAAGCCCCTGCAATCCCGGATGGCGTTGTTCTGTGGAGGGGAATCGGGAACGCCGTAGGCAGGCAGATCGCTCTACTGGATATTGAGGACGATTATGCCGATGAGGCAGTGCTCAGCACATCGATTTCGTTTGACACGGGGCGTGACTATGCCGAAGAATGGCAGACTTTACCCTCTGATGGAATTCACTATACCATCCTTCGTTTTGTCACCTCCGAACAGCAAAAAGGAATTTATTACCCGCGTGAAGATGAAAGCGAGATCATCTTACGACCCGAAACTCTGTGGCGGGTTACTAATAAACATCTCGTTGAGGGACAACGGGGTCATACCAAAGTATATTATCACCTCATTACTATGGTAAGTACTGGAGAGTATTCATGAAGAAAGATGGTAGGTTTACCGGGGAGGGGCGAAAGGTAGGGCACGGTAAAATCACTGATGAGCAAATTGCTGCTGTCAAGCGGGCGACCGGTTATGAACCCGACATTCCCGATCATGCCCGGGCCACCTCAAAGAGTAAACCTGCTGTACAGGCTCCCACGAATTAATTTTTTCCTGTTTTTTAATATCCCCCTGCTCTTTCCGGGGATTTCTTTGATCTGTCACTTCGTGTAGATCAGTAGTTATTCCTGCCGGTACATGGGCATGCACAACTCCGATAATTCCGAGATGCAATAATCCGGAGCACGACTTTCATTTTGCTTGCCTGAACTGGCATTGTTCATCAGGTTTTTACGTTATCCAGTCAGTGCCGCGAGTAGTTACCCACGAATTCTCATTAGCAATGCGCTATCACTCGATATACGACATCAGCAGGTTCAGTGCCTCGATCTCCCGTTTCCCGCCGCACTTCCGAATAATTCCCGCGTGATAATCGATTAACTTCTTCAACTCCGCATCCCTGTTCCGAATGTACCGGGTGGCATGGACAGTTGCGTCAATGATGCTGTTGAACCCCCGGTTTATTGGCTGGATAAATGCACCTTCCATGATCTCCCGCTCTGGTGTGAGCCGGACAACCAGCGCTTCGCTGGTCTTGTTCTCTATTGTTGCAGAAAACGCGATCCACGCTTCTGCTTCCCGGAGCCGGTGCATCTGGTGCCCTGCAACCGGTTCCTCCACAAAAGCCTCACGGGAAAGATCGCCAAAAGCAGACTTGACATACAGGATCGGATCATGCACAAAATTTGCGACCACCCAGCCATCCCGCTCGATATTTTCTGCTGTGTGACTTCCCAAAAAAAGGATCATACGGGCGGTTTGTTCCCGGTAATGGATGCCTATCGGTGCCGCGTTATTCGCTGTCGTCGCAATGATCTCGTTGATGCCGCCTTTCAAGAGTCCCATGACCACCCCTCACCGAGCGCGACAAAGATGGCAGCGATCGTAATATCGGCGATCGAGCCGGGGTTGATATCCAGCGCGATGCATTCGGCATCGAGCTCTTCAACAGATCGAATCCCGTCAAGCACCTCCCGCGCCTTTGCCATTGTCTCTTCCGCAACAGCACGCCCGTGTTTTTTTACGATAAACGTGTCCGGCTCTGATGCGAGTAGGGTGAGAAACATTTTGCCGATCGATGCCCGGCCCGGACCAAACTGTTTCAGCAGATCCGCGCCGCGCCGGGTGAGGGAAAAGCCAGTCATCCATTCACGGGCGACCATATCATTTGGGGCTGAGTGCGCCATGACATCAAGAAGGGTCATCTCCCGTTCGCGGAGCATATGAAGTGCGGTTGGATCGTTCACGTCCAGTTCATCACCGGCATTCATGCAGACCCGGGTCAGGGCGAATGCCCGGTAGAATGCCACTGCATCGGAGACATCGGTCTTCTCGATCGCCTTTTTAGCCCCGTCAATATCACCGCCATATACGAGCGGAATAAGGAGAATGAACGCCCCGAAATGCGTGTTCCCGCCAGAGTGGATGTTGGTCAGCTGCACAGCATGCCCGATAATCTCCCCGATCCTCCCCACACCCCGCTCTGCTTCTTCGAGTGCAGGACGGGCTAAGATCGTTGATGCAAGAAAATGTTCGAGCCGTGTATCAGGATAATCGTGGCAGCGGTCTACATTGCCCGGCTTCGGGTACGCGCAGACCTCAAGCATCATTGCAAGCTGTGCCCGTTCAGCAGCTCTCATCAGAGGGGATGTCATGGAACACACGATTCATAATGGTATCTGAGAGCTCGTGTTTCCGGTGCATATACTCTTTGTTTTTTAATCCAATCTGGGCAAGGGTCATGTCGCGGAACATGCAGGGTGATGACGTCTTGCAGCACCATGCAAGACTGCCAAAACAGGTATGGTCACCGGCTTCAAGAGGGGTGTTCTTCACAGAATCCAGTTTTAAGTGGATGTACTCCTCCTTGGGAATACCAATCCGTGCCAGTGTCGGGATGAGCGGACACTCCTTCACCGGCATGCAGCAGAATGCCAGAGCCCGGATATCTCCCCCGCGACAGAGCTGTTTGGGAGAATTATACCAGCCTTCCTCATCCGCGTAACGCGTGATGGCAGCATCGAGTCCTGCAAGTGTTCGTTCGTCTGATCTCCGCGCGAGCGAGACAAGGTCAGCACCGTGAGAGAGCATCTCCCGCATACGGTCAAAGGTGTTGATGGAGTTATTGGCGATGATCATGAGCGGAGAACTGTTCCGGATCTGCCGGAGTTTTGCCGAACCGGTATCCATGAGATCGACATGGAGAATATCCGCCCCTGCACTCCAGAGCTTGCGGACAAGTGCCCGGTCATCTGCCGCAACACCAACACGCATCTTCACCGATACGGTGACTTCAGCTGCCTTGAGAGTTTTTACAACTGCAATAAGATCACCGGGCTTTTGTAAATAGTGTTCCCCGGCACCTGCAGCAACCATCGATTCCTGCCGGCAGTGTGCGTCCACTTCATAGACAACGGTGTCGCCAAATGCACTTGCGATCTCAGAAAAGGAGCGCGGGCTGCTCCCCCGCAGGTTGATGCCGGTGACAACCGGGCTCTTCTTTAGTTTTTTTATCTGTGCTGTCAGTTCCTCAACCGGATCTGTGTATAAAAATTCTTTTCGGTCACCGGATGCAGCGATGGCAGCAGCCGCTTCCATGGTGGGTTCATCAATGGAGTATCCGCCGATGAATGCAGCGCCGATATGCTCTGTCCGGGGAAGCACATACGATGCATCGACAATGCCTGCCATCGACGCAATCGCAACCGGCGTCCGGACAATGTGATCGTTAATCACGAGCCCGAAACGCTCAAACGCATCCATCATAAGTTCATATCAGTTGAAAGTTGAGAAAGAAATTACTTTGCATTGAATTTAATGAATGTACCTATCCAAGCGGGTGTCAATCCACCCCGATCATTTGTTAACGCGTTTGATCCATTGTGAAGATGCTAAGGGGTGCTCTTAACGTTCCCGCTCTCAATTTTCACAAGGTTGCCTTCCGGTTCACGACAGCGAATTCCGTATATATCATCAAACTGATCCACAGTGGATCATTAGAGGCTCACAATTTATGGTGCATTTTAAAATTCAAAGAAACATGCTACTATAACAGACGGAAATCTGTCGCTGAATTTTGTCACAAGAAAACCATTGGGTAATAATTTTTAAGAAATCCCGTCATACTATGTGCTATATGGTCGTTCAGGGAATGTTACTTGTCGGGCACGGGAGCACGATGCCCTACAATAAAGAACTTGTAGAAACCACCGGAAAACTGATCGCAGCGCAGACAAAGGAGTTCATTGTCAAATGTGCTTTTATGAACATGAATACTCCCTCCATTGAGGATGCACTTGCCGACTTCAAAAAGGAAAAGATCGATGCGCTCGTTGTCGTCCCCCTCTTTCTCGCTAAGGGCGTGCATATCGAAAAAGACATTCCCGGCGTCATTGGTCTTCCTGAAGGCGTGAAGAAGGGTACGTTTTTATTGAACGGAAAGACGATCCCTCTTTTGTATGCTGATCCCATCGGGAGCGATCCGCTGCTCGCTGACCTGATGATAAAGAACGCCAAAAAGGCGCTTTCCAATCTTTAAAATTTTGTATGCATATTCTTGTACTCGACACGATTCATGGCGGCATTGCGATCGGTGAAGCCTTTGCTTCAGCAGGACATACCGTGGATCTCGTGGACGTGTACCGGAATACAACGTCGGAAGCAGCGCAGAACGCCGCAACCCTTCAATATGATCTGGTAGTAGCACCGGTTCATCTAGACCCTGACCACCCGCTCCTTTGCCAAGCACGAGCGCCGATCATCTCTCACCATGACGCCGTCCGGCAATTGTTGGGAACGGATGCACCAATCCCGATGATCGAGATCACAGGAGCACGCGGAAAGACGACAACGGCTCATGCACTCGCTCATCTCATGATTGGTCCGGGTGTCCTGCATACTTCAGCGGGCACCTATGAGTACCCGGAACGGAGACTGCTGTGGAAAAAAAGCATCACCCCCGCATCAGTTCTTGCAGCTGCGCACTACGCAATTCTCATGAACGGGTGGCTTATCACGGAGGAATCACTTGGCATCACTGGTGCTGGTTGTTGTGCGATCATTACGTCTCCTGAAGACTATCGCTGTGCGGCAGGGAAACGATCCGCGCTGGCAGAGAAACTTCGGTCCGCAGAGCAGAGTCCGCACCTGCTCCTTGCACCCGGTATTCCTATGGATGCGCGGGAAGGCGTCATACACCTCGAAGATGTCGCACTCTGTACCGGGCAGGAATGCCGCATCACAATAGGGCAGAATGTTCAGACATTTTCAAACCCACTCCTTCTTCTTCCCGCATACAAGACCCCGCTCGCGCTTGCCGGTACTGCTGCCGTTCTCCTGGGTATCGCGCCCACGCCGCTCAATACATTCGCTGCCCTCAACGGGCGACTGGCAGTCCAGCACGAAGCCGGGATTGTCATCGTTGACAATGCAAACAGCGGGACGAATGCAGGCACCACAATAGAGGCGGCACAGTATGCCCGTGCATGTGCCGGTGTGCGGGAACTCACGCTCGTTATCGGAACTGTCGCAGGAGATGGAGCGGTCTGTGAGGGATTCTCCCCGGAACAAATCACTCACGCGATCCGGCAGGTGCAACCCGATTATGTCATATGGGTTGGAAAAAATCTTCATGATACCCCCGTCACCTTCGAGCACACCGGCTGGGACACTGGCATGGTATGCAATACCCTCACTGAAGGACGACAACGGGCGATTGAACTCACAAAGAAAGGTTCTATTGTGCTCGCGGTCAAGACTTGGAGGTAAGATATGCCGATGAAATTTATGCATCCCCGCCCGAGTTCGATTGTCGCGGCACTCTATACCGCACGGGATTTGGATGTGGATGTTGCAATTCTCCACGGTCCATCGGGCTGCTCATTCAAACACGCCCGGCTCCTTGAGGAGGACGGATTACGGGTTCTCACCACGTCACTTGCCGACAATGAGTTCATCTTTGGTGGGCAGAAACCCCTTGAGGACGTGCTCCGGTATGCCGAGGAGCATTTCGCACCGCAGCGGATAGCGGTCGTGGGGACGTGCGTATCGATGATTATCGGCGAGGATCTCCAGTCCGCAATAGAGGGTGCAGGTCTCTCTACTCCCACGATAGCCGTTGACATCCATGCCGGTTACCCGGAGAATATTGCCGGTGTGCTTGCGACACTCGAAGCAGCACAGGTAGCGGGATGGATCTCGGTGGAGGAACTTGCCCGCCAGCACATCATGATGGAGAAGGCAAACGAGGTTGAACGGTTGCGGGGCGCTGCATCGCAGGCATACATCGAGGCTTCGCGGGGGGATTTGAAACACATCGTGGCAAAACGCCTGCTCGAACTTGCACGGAGCGGCGCAAAAGGAGTCGCGTGCTTAAACGCCAAAAAAGAGACCGCGTATATGTTTGCCGATGAACTTGTGGCACTTCACGATACCTGCCCGGGTGCCAATGTCACCTACCTCGCAAATCTTGACTCGCGGGGACTCCCGAAAGTCCGGGCTGATGCAGCGCGGATCAAAAGCCAGATGGAAGCGGCGGGGGTAAATATGGAAATCATCGGCGCTCTTGATGAATACGGGGCAAATGGCGATGCGCTTGGCAAACGGATCCGGGAGATCGCACCATCGTTTGCGCTGATTGCCGGCGTCCCGCATGCGATCCCCCCGGAGTACACGAATGGAATCGAGTGTTTCTCGGTGACGAACGGACCCCGTCAGGTGGGACCGCTCCGTGCGATCGGGCACCAGCATGTGATGGTCGAAATCGATCTCCACCCGAAGACGCTTGGGGTGACAAAGATTGTCGAGAGCGAGTTCGGTGCCGTGCTGCGGAGCCTCGCATGAAATCTTTGCTCGTCACCGGTGACCGTTCGGGCAGCGGGAAGACGAGTATCACGCTTGCACTTGCCGCGCTCCTTTCAAAAGATCATACTGTCCAGACCTTCAAGGTGGGGATGGACTATATCGATCCCTCCTATCTTGCCGCAGTCTCAAAACGCCCGTGCAGGAACCTTGACAGTTACACCCTGAACCCGGCTCAGATTAATGATATCTTTTCATTCGGTTGTCGCGGGGCGGATTTCGCACTTGTTGAAGGAGTCCGGGGATTGTACGAAGGCGCTGATGCGCTCACGGATACCGGCAGCACCGCCGCTATCGCAAAGGCACTTGAACTTCCGGTGGTGCTTGTTGTTTCTGCGCAGAGCATTACCCGCAGTGCAGCAGCGATCGTCAAGGGGTTCCAGGCATTTGATCCGGATATCCGGATTGCCGGTGTCATCCTCAACAACGTGAAAGGGGGCACCCATAAAGCCAAAGCCGTTACCGCGATCGAGCACTACTGCGGAGTTCCGGTGATCGGTGCGATCCCACGGATGGAGGAGATGCATCTTGCCATGCGCCACCTTGGGCTCGTACCGTACCGGGAAGGTTCGGGACGGGGCGATTTTGATTGCCGTATCGAGACGATCACGGAACTGATCGGTAAGTACGTTGACCTCGACCGGTTTTGTGCGCTGACAAAAGAGATGCCGGCACCGTCACCCACCGGAACACTCTTCGATTCAAAGCCTGAACGCGATGTGCGGATCGGCATCGCGCTGGACGAGGCGTTCAACTTCTATTACGCGGATCTGTTCGACATTCTGCATACGCTCGGCGCAGAGGTAGTCCCATTCAGTCCGGTGCATGACCGGCTCCCGGCAGCGGATGGCTATATCTTTGGCGGGGGATACCCGGAACTTTTTGTTTCAGAACTTGAAGCCAACGATCGGATGCGGGATGCCGTGCGCGAGGTCTCCCGGAACGGTACACCCATCTACGCGGAGTGCGGCGGGCTCATGTATCTCTCGGATCGCATGATTCTTGCAAAGGGTTGGCAGGGTGCAGAGGCAGAAGGTTCGTACGCGATGTGCGGGGTATTCTCCGGAGAAACGCGGATGCCGGCTCGCCGCGTGGTGAGTTACGTTGAAGGGACGAGTGCGGCGGCATCTCCGGTTGGTGCTGCACAGTTCCGGGGGCACGAGTTCCATTACTCTGATGTGGTGCTGGAGAACGGGACCCGGTATGCGTACCAGCTCTCGCGGGGAATTGGCATTCACGATATGCTCGACGGGGCGGTTGTCAACAATACGCTCGGCAGTTACACGCACCTGCACCCGGTTGCGAGCACGGGTATGTTCCAGCATTTTGTGGAACTGTGCCGGCGCCGGGATTGAATTTTTGCCGGGATGTTCTGGGCTAAGCAACACCCTACGGGAGTTTAGATTATTTTTCATGAAGACAAATCTATTGAGAACATTACAGGAAAGCCTATATAATTCCACGATAGGAATACGTGATTAGCGTTATTTCGCAGGTTTAGAGTCAATGACCGAAGCTATTGAAAAAAATGAAGTGAATTTACCGAAACTCAAGCAGGTGCTTCATTATATTATCCACAACTGCGGTTGTGCGCCGAATGTCGGAAAGACAGTCCTGTGGAAAATTCTCTACTTCTCGGATTTCGATTACTACGAGCTCTTTGAAGAATATCTGACTGGTGAGACGTATTACAAATTGCCTCACGGACCGGCACCGGGCGATTTTGATACTGCCATTTCCGAACTCACCACAGAGGGAAAAATAGAAGCTGTCGATTCCAAATACGGAAAATACGACCAGAAGCGATTCTTATCCTGCGACAAGCCGGACGTGAGCCTCCTGAGTGCAACGGAATTACAGCATATTGAGAACACCATCAGCAAATATTCTCACATGAATGCATCGCAGGTCAGCGCGATATCCCATGCTGACCTGCCCTATATTGCAACAAAGGATACTGCGCCCATACAATACGAACTCGTTTTTTATCGTGATCCGCAAATGTCAGTGAGAGAATATCCGGATGACTGAATTTTTCCGGTTA
>JAPKXU010000284.1 GCA_026394655.1 Methanoregula sp.
GGATAGGTAAAAAAGATGACCAGTGCGACATAGAGTATCCCGAGCACTGCCGACAGGATTACCCCTTTTTTATGATAATGGTACGCAAGCAGGATAATCGGGAAATAATACAGGTGCATGAAGATGATCGTAATACCCTGCGAGAGACAATAGACCGTGAAGACCAGAATGATGACTGAAGTACTGAGAAGAAGTGCCCTCCACCTATTTTCCGTTAATGAGAATCCGGATTGCCGGGCAGCGGTCGTACTAGTCATCATCTCCCCCCCTTTTGTCATTCTTCACATAATCAGGAAGTTGCATTGTGATTATCTCCCAGTCCCGGCTTTTTTTTGGATAGTGATATTAAACGTCGTGCCACAGATTTGTCGGATTCGATCATACTTTGCTGGTTGCATAATTCACATCCTTCATATTGATTCTTGGGCATCTCATTTCCGTTATGGTTCTGAATCACCGAATATGAGTGCCCTCTCTTTCTCAAGGACTAATTTACTAATCTCCAAATGCGTGGAATCATCATCGATATAGTGGACACGAATCATTTGTTTCCCCCCGCAGGTATATCCGTTCCTGTGAACCGGTACGCCTCTTTCGGTACTGTAATCTCGAACCGGGCGCCTTTACCGAACTCACCGGTCTCAGTCACACTCATGCCATAAAATGCGAGACACTCCCGGACAAAGAACAGTCCAAAGTGGATCTTTTCACCGACGCTCCGTTTAAAAAGATGGGCTTTGATCTCATGAGAGATTCCGACACCATCGTCTTCGCAGATAAGGATAAGTCTATCCGGTTTCTCCTCACAGGATAACTGGATGCGCGTGAGGGTCTTTCCATGGATTACTGCATTTTCAATGAGGTTCGAGAAGATTTTTTCAATAAAGGGATCGGAATACAATTCGAGTCCATGAAGTGCTATCTCAATCGATATGCCTTGTTTAGGGCTGACAAGTGAAAAAGCAATCCGGATTGATTGTTCCACAGGAATCCACTGGGGCTGGAGCAATCCGATTTCCTGGTACTCTCGTGTATTTTTAATCAGCTGGTGGATATCTGCGAGGATATGTTCTTCCTTTTCGATAAATGATAACAGTTCAGCTTCGGTTTTTGCATCTTTACTGAGCTCGGCATACCCCCTGACAGCAGTTACTTTGTTCTGGATAAACTGGTATGTCACATCATTCATCAACGCCAGCTTGCGGGTGGTAAGCGCGTTTAATTCTTCTGCCTGCTTGCGCTCGGTGATGTCAACACCTTGCGCAATAGTGGATATCAGTTCAGCACCAGAGGTCAGGAGATTTGCCGAATTCCACAGGACGGTGCGGATGGTTCCATCAGATGCAAGGATGGGAATCTCGACCGTCTCCCACCGTTCACCGGCAAGGGTTTTTTTGATCAGAGCACGTAAAGTGTTCCTGCTCTTTTTCGGGAACAGGATGTCCAGCGGTTGTCCGATGACTTCCTGCTCATCCCTGCCGGTCAGGTGTTCAAATGCATGGTTGAACCGGGTGATCCTGAACCCGGGATCCCAGACAATGATCGGGGCATTGGCAAAATCGATCAGCTTGTTGAGATACTCATTGGTCTCCCGGAGCGCGTCCTCCGCCCGGGATATCTCCGTCATGTCACTGATTGCCACCCGGACCATTGTTGTTCCGTCGCTGCTGCCAGTAAGCCTGATGCTTTCCAGCCGGGCGGGGAACACAGAACCGTCACCCCGTCTGAGCGTAAGGGTGCAGGTCTGTTTTTCCCCTTGCTCTCGCACACTCACGAAATACCGGTCCCACTCATCAAGATTCGGTGGGGCGACATATTTTCTGAACCGTGCTCTTTTCAGTCTGCTCCGCTCAACCCCGAGGAGTGTCGCACCGGTAAGGTTCACATCTGCTATCAGTGCCTTGTCGGTCAGCGTGAGATACCCGATAGGGGCAAACTCGTAGAGATCAAGGTACTTGTCCCGCGACTCCTCCAGCGCGAGATGAGCCTTTCTGAGCTCTTCAGCCTGCGTCTCAGGTTCTATCTGGTGCACCCTGAGTTCGTGGATGAGTTCTTCCGGGGTCTGATCTTTTAAGGTCGGGGAAATCTTCCGGGAGCGGGCGAGCTGTTTTTCAGTATCATCCCTCA
>JAPKXU010000060.1 GCA_026394655.1 Methanoregula sp.
TAGGCGGCGGGACGTTCGATGTCTCGATCCTCACTCTAGGTGACGGCGTCTTTGAAGTGAAGTCAACGGCGGGCAACAACCACCTTGGCGGGGACGACTTCGACAAGCGGGTACAGGATTATCTCCTTGACGAGTTCAAGAAGAAAGAAGGCGTTGACCTGAAAAATGACCCCTATGCGATGCAGCGCCTGCGGGATGCGTCGGAGAACGCGAAGATCGAGCTCTCCCAGCGCCAGTCTACGAACATCAACCTGCCCTACATCACCACCGATGCAAGCGGTCCCAAGTTCCTGAATATCGACCTCACCCGGTCAAAACTCGAACAGCTGATCGGTGATCTCGTGGAGTCGACCGTTGGTCCGGTCAAGCAGGCATTATCGGATGCCAAACTGGAGCCAAAAGACATCGACCATGTCCTCCTTGTCGGAGGTTCAATCCGTGTGCCGCTTGTGCAGGAGACCGTTAAGAAGATCCTCGGGAAGGAACCCGACAAGGGCATCAACCCGGACGAATGCGTCGCGCTTGGTGCGGGCATCCAGGGCGCTGTCCTGACGGGTGAGACAAAAGACATCGTGCTCCTCGATGTGACGCCCCTCACGCTCGGTATCGAGACGCTGGGTGGCATCGCGACGAAACTGATCGAGCGCAACACGACGATCCCGACACGAAAGAGCCAGATCTTCTCAACCGCAGCCGATGGGCAGACAAGTGTCGAGATTCATGTCGTGCAGGGTGAACGCGCCCTTGCAAAGGACAACTTCACGCTGGGCAAGTTCCAGCTGACCGGCATCCCCCCGGCTCCACGGGGCATCCCGCAGATCGAGGTCACATTCGATATCGATTCAAACGGGATCATCCATGTTTCGGCAAAAGACCTTGGTTCCGGCAACTCGCAGGATATCTCGATCAAGGGCGACAAGAAACTGTCCGAAGAGGACATCAAAAAGATGATGGAATCCGCAAAGCAGTTTGAAGCCGATGACAAGAAGAAGCGCGAGGAGATCGAGACTCGCAACCAGGCTGATACTGCCATATTCACGGCAGAGAAGATGATAAAGGAGAGCGGCGATAAACTGGACGCTCCCGACAAAGAGAAGGTAGAAGAGGGTATCGCAGCGGTGAAAAAGGCTCTCGAAGCAGACAACAATGAGGAGATCAAAAAATCATTAGAAACCCTCACCGAGGCGGTCTACGCAGCGACGACCAAAATCTACCAGAAGATCCAGGCGGAACAGACAGCAAAGCAACCGGGCGACGCAGGAACGCCCGGGTCATCCGGCGCAGAGAAGCCGCAGGATGACAACGTTGTCAATGCCGATTACAAGGTCAAAGAAGAGTGACCCAGATGGGTGCAGGAGATTATTACGACACGCTTGGTGTATCCCGGAGTGCCGACGAAAAAGAGATCATAAAGGCATACCGCAACCTCGCCCGGAAATATCACCCGGATGTCTGCAAGGAGCCGGGTGCAGAGGAGAAGTTCAAGGCGATAAACGAAGCGTACAGCGTGCTCTCTGACCAGCAAAAGCGCGCCCAGTACGATAACATGGGGCACGAGACCTTCACGAACGCCTCGAAAGGCTCCTATACCGGAGGTGGAGGCACTGGCGGGGAAGGATTCTCCTCAGACTTCTCCGGTTTCGGGGACATCTTTGATTTCTTTGGCGGCGGGCAGCGGCGGGCAGGACCCCAGCCCGGTGCAGATCTCCTGATGCGCATGCAGATCACGCTCGAGGATGCGGTTGCATGTACCAACCGGGACATCGAGCTGATGCACAGCGAGCAGTGCCCGACGTGTAATGGTTCCGGGAGCGAGACGAAGAAGATGAACACCTGTCCGCGCTGTGGTGGGAGCGGGCAGATGAAGCAGGCAACGCAATCGGTCTTCGGTCAGTTTGTCCGGATGAGCACCTGCAACGCGTGTGGCGGACGGGGGAAGATCCCCGAGAAGCAGTGCCATGAATGCCGGGGCTCCGGACACAAGCGGGTGAAGCGGAAGGTGAACGTGCACATTCCGCCGGGCATCGACAGCGGGATGCGTCTCCGCATGGAAGGGTATGGAGAAGCCGGCGAATACGGTGCGCCGAATGGCGATCTCTTCATCGAAGTCTACGTGCAGACGCATGCCCGTTTCCAGCGGAATGGCGATAACCTCGAAACTACGATTGAAATCAGTCCTGTACAGGCCGTGCTGGGAACAACGATCGAGATCGAGACGATCGCCCACCGGCATATCGACCTCTCAGTTCCTGCCGGTATCCAGTATAACATGGCATTGAAAATCTCCGGTGAAGGCGTGAAGCGCCGCGGAAAGCCGGGCGATCTCCTTGTCCGGGTGAAGATTGTTACGCCAAAAGGCATCAATGGAGAAGAGAAGGAACTTTACCAGAAAATTGCCGAACTGGAGAATAAGCGGAGCGAGAAGGGCGGGTTCTTCTCCGGGTTCATGGGGAAGAAGACGGGGAAGAAGTGAGAGAGCTCTTTCTTTGATCTCTTCTTTATTTTTTAAATCGGATATTTAGTGCTTTTTTAAGTTGCTGTTAATGGCATTTTTGTAAAAGTGCCTCGATAAGTTCCAGTGAGCTCGGTTTTTCAGTGTCCGAAACCTGCTCCATCTTTTCGATCTCATCCCATGCAAGGGGTATCCTTTTCCAGAACCAGAGCCCTTCTTTGAGCCGCAAACCGAAGGTGTGCCATTCCAATCCCACAAGGTCGATCATACCGGTCAACGGTGGCGCTGTTGAACAGTCCCTTCAGACGCTGCATCGTAACACTTCCGGCACACTCTGCGGGCTGCCCACTCATCTTTCAGTCGGGATCTTCGTTCAGCGGTCAGCTTCTCCACGCACCACGAGCCCTTCTTCCCACACGAGAAACAGGGAACGTGAGGCTCTGGGCATTCAAGGGGGTTGTAATCGGTGGCGTGGATCTGGCGGGGGTATCCTTCCACAACTCCCCTTTTTTGTGGAAGTATTGTTTCGGGTGTTTCTGGTGCCGGTTTGCTGTTTTGTGGCAATTGCACGGTTTTTGTTTTTTGCCCTTCCATATACTTCTCAGTGATGTCAGTTCTGAGAAGTGTATTTCCAGCCTGTTACGGTTGCAGTTCTCCAATCTGAGGCTGTTGATCTGTTTTCGATAACTATCCTTCCACAAATCCGGGAACACGAAGGCATGCTGATGTTGACACAATAGCAGTATCTACCTCTCTCGTGAGATCTGATTTGTGGAAGTATTGAGTACTAATTAGATCTAAGTGTGTGTTTATATTGGTTAATTCACGATCCGGGCTCGCTGCTGCGTTTTTAAATACTTCAGTACATGTTGAAGTATTGCTGAAGCATTGTGGAAGGATAGAAGTATTGTCCGTATTTAGATCTGGATCATCTTCAATCCAGACCCCGCCACCCGCACTCCATTGCATATAGAGATCCCGATCAAAGATATAGGCATTTGTCCTTCGCCGTATTGGAGCGCCCGTAATCTCGTCATCAGCGACAACTGTGCGGATCCATAAAGAAGAGTGCCGAGCACTTCTCAAGAAACCCGGTATGGATCTTTCCCCTGCTTGAATACCTGTGAATCGGTTCGTAGAGTCCATTATTGGACAACGTCAATTTACTCATCCGAATAGACAAGGGCTGCCATTCTCCCAACTATCTCTCCCTCACCTATTTCATCCCCCGCTTCCAACAAGATACGGATGAAACTGCTCCTCGAACTCTCCGGCGAGAACACAACCCTTCCCTTTGCGGAGATTGAGTGCGTCGCGACGATACTCGACCGGAGGTTGCAGGTAGCGGTGGCAGACTGTCCTGATCCGAATGCCACGCGACGGCTCGCCATGACGCATGTGGTACTCGAATATCTTGGGGAGTGTGAACCGGCACTCAGTTCATTTCGCAATCTGTTAAAAGCGCTCGCGATTGAGACCACCCAGCCATTTGCCGGTAGGGCGAAGAAGGTACACGGGGGATGCACTGAACGGAACCCTGCCTCCCAGCAGGCATTCGAACGGCTGATCGGTACGATGATCACGGGTCCGGTTTCGCTGGACAACCCCATCGAAGAATACCGGGCGATCCTTTCAGAAGACCGGTGTTACTTCGGCAGGGTCCTGTTCCGGATCGAACGCGGGGCATATGACCAGCGTAACCCCGGAAAACGGGAATTCTTTCATCCCGGCGTGATGATGCCGAGAATGGCACGGACACTCGTGAACCTCTCCGGTGCAGGTACCGGTGACCTCGTGCTCGACCCGTTCTGCGGGACGGGCGGCATCCTGATCGAAGCGGAACTGCTTGGGATGAATGCCATCGGCAGCGATTTTGACCCGATGATGATCCACGGCAGTAGCGAAAACGTGAACCACAGTCACCTCATGCTTGCCGATACCACACGTCTTCCATTCCAAGACCAGACGATCGACAGCATTGTTACGGATTTCCCGTATGGGCAATCCGTGTGCATCAAAAAAGCGGACACTATGGACCAGCTCTATACAGATGCACTGGCAGAAATGGCACGCGTGTTAAAACCCGGTCGCCGTGCGGTTGTTGTCACCCATAAAGACATCTCGCACATCGCCGCCAGGCACCTCACTGTCCTGCAATCCCACGATCAGCGGGTGCATAAGAGTCTCACCCGCCGTGTCCTTGTGCTCCGGAAATGATGGGCAGGCTCCATTTAAAAAAAATGCACACGATGCACCAGTTTAATGTATACTGTTGCAAAAAACCGGTATGATTTACTTGGGACACTCCCCAAACAAAATGAAAATGCCGGGGTATTTTCACAGGAACAGCGGAACCGTCCCGTGATGGGCTGGACTTCCATAACAGGCTCCCGGAAGAATTCCTTTATGAGATCTTTATACGAAATAGTACTGGTTACATGAGATCCAAATACCTCATCCTGCTGGTTGTGGCTATCCTTGCCTGTACGCTTGTAGCGCTGCCCGTCACTGCCTACTCCGGTGATGCCGTGAACTGGTACACCAAAGGGAACGCACTCACTGCATCCAAGAACTACACGGAAGCCATCACCGCGTTCGACAATGCGATCTCCCTTGAACCGGCATATGTTGAAGCCTGGAACGGAAAAGCCGATGCCCTGAACCGGGCGCACCGGTACAGCGATGCCCTCAATGCTTCAGATCAGGTGATCGCCCTTAACCCCGATTACCTGAAAGGCTGGATCAACCGGGGCTATATTTTGTACAACCTCGGGAGATACAATGACGAACTCGCGGCATATGAACAGGCAATCAAAATCGATCCCACCAATGCCGAAGCCTGGTTCAACAAGGGTTACTCCCTTGGTGGTATGGGACGATGGCAGGACGCGCTCACCGCATTTGACCGTGTGCAGACTCTTGACCCGGCATATCCCAACCTTGGCGCAAACCAGCAGATCGCACAGCAGAACCTGAATGCATCCACACCGTTTTACGTGAAACAGGCACCCATAATCGGCATCGTTGCGCTGTTCGTGATTGGAGCGGGCATCTGGCTCTGGATGGTAAAAAAGAAAAATTAATTATTTTCCCGCAGGATGTCTTCACAATGTTCTGTTGGGAGTATGGATATACGGTGAAGGATTTTCACATTCCGAAAAATGTATGCGGTCCTGCCCAATTAGTCGTTCAATCCACGTCCACAATTGAAATCAGGTCCGGGAATCAACCACACACACGGTTAAAATTATCGGCGGTCCCGGTGCATTCATTCATTCATTTTTTGACAGGTTGTAACCCAACAAAAATACAATTTATGTAAGGGTACAACCTTACAAAAATACGATTTATGCCCGTGACGTGGCGGAGGGTTCCCCGCATCAGGGCCCCTCCGGGGCAAGGTGGGTCACATTGTATCTGTCATCGATCCGCCGTGGGGGGGTTCCTTCGGGGGCGGCGGCACGCATCGCAATTTCAAAAGACAGCACCCGTTGCTCATCAATCAATTTTTAGTTTGTGGAGGCTGTCCTCAACAGGCTTCAAATTTTTCATGACAAAACGAATCGGGTATGTGTCAGCTGTTAGATCGGGTCTGCTTACTGCCCTTTCTTGTAGCAGATCGCTGCCTCTTCCGGCTTACCAATCTTTTCGAGGACTGCCCCGATATCGTTCCAGACCTCCTTTCTTTGCGGATCGATCTCGATCGCCTGTTTGAACGCCGTCAACGCATCCTGGTACCGCGTAAGTTCCACAAGGACACGCCCTTTGTGAATCCACGCGTCAAGGAAGTCCGGCTGGATGGAAAGCATCATACTGTAGGCATCGACTGCTTCCTCGTACCGGTTGAGTGTTTCAAGCGTGCTGCCTTTCGTGAAATATACAATGGAGAACGCCGGGTCGATCGAGATCGCCCGATCGAAGGATTCTATCGCTGCATCGCCTTTCTGCTGTGCCGAGAGTGAGATTCCATGCCGGGTCCACCCGACGGCATTCTCCGGATCGATCGCAAGCCCCTGTTCATAGGCCGTCTGGGCATCCCGGTACTTTCCGAGATCATACAATGCGTTACCTTTCCCAAACCACGCAGCAGCCAGCTGTGCATCTCGTTCGATCGCTTTCTCAAATGCCTCCAGTGCATCCCGGTGCATCCCGAGTTCTGAAAGCGCGACCCCTTTATGCGTGAATGTTGCAGCCACGGTGGGATCGATCTCAAGCGCCCGGTCATAGGACTTGATTGCATCCCGGTACTGTTCGAGCGCTGCATACGCGACGCCACGGTCGTGGTATACTGCGGCGGAACCGGGCAGGATCTCAAGCGCACGATCGTATGCCGTGATTGCCGCATCGTACTCGCCCCGTTCGTACAGGGTTTTCCCCTTCCGGTAGTACGCCTGGTGGCATGACGGGTTGATCTCGATCGCCCGGTCAAATGCCGTGATCGCCCCGTTCAGGTTATTGAGCAGTACCAGTGCCCTGCCCTTCTCATAGATCGCCTGTGCATAGCCGGGATTCACCGAGAGTGCACGATCGAATGCGATAACCGCGTCCTTGTACTTCCCGGTATGGATGAGCGCCCGCCCCTTCTCAAACAGCGCGTCGGGGTGTTCAGGCTGCACATGCAGGGCGGCATTGAATGCTGCGATCGACTCCTCGTACTTGCCAATACGGGTCAGTGCGACCCCTTTATGGTGGAAGGCTTCGATGTAGTGATCGTTTTGTTGAAGCGCACCATCGAAAGCAGCGATGGCGTCATTGTATTGTCCAGCGCTCTCAAGGGCAACACCCTTGAAATAGAACGCCTCCGGGTACTCGGGGGATAAAACGATCGCCCGGTCAAATGATTCTACCGCTTCGCCATACCGTTTGAGATGGATAAGTGCCATTCCCCGGTACAAAAACGAAGGCGCAAATGCAGCATTAATGGTAAGTGCATGATCATAGGATTCGAGTGCTTCATCATAGTTGCCGAGGTCTGCCTTTGCGATCCCACGGTACAGCCATGCTTCGGCATACTGCTCCCGCAGTGAGATTGCCTGGTCTAATGCGTTTATCGCTTCCTGGTACATGGATAAACCGGATAGCGCCCTGCCTTTCTCGTAGAATGCCTCGCCGCAACCCGGGCGGCGTACAAGGGCAGCATCAAAATTCTTGATCGCTTCCTGGTACCGGTTGAGCCGGGACAGCGAGATGCCCAGGAGATAGTAAACCCGTGCATCTTTTGTATCGAGGCTGACCGCCTTGTTGTAGGCAACAATAGCGTCCTTATCCTGCCCCTGTGCAGCAAGCGCGATACCCTTCGCTGTCCATACAAAAGAGTAATTCGGGCGTATCCGCAACGCAAGATCGAATGATGTCGCCGCTTCTTCGAGTCGTGACAGTTTTAAGAGGGCAATCCCTTTGTGGTAGAGCGCCTCGTCATGCTTGGGACGTATCTGGAGTGTACTGTCATAGGAACTCACGGCTTGTTTATACATTCCCAGTTCGAAAAGTGCTCTCCCTTTAAAGTAGAATGCCTCTGCAAAGTCCGGGCGGATCTCCAGCGCCTTGTTGAATGCGTCGATCGCCTCCCCATACCCGGAGAGGGCGTGAATTGCCCTGCCTTTTAAGTACCATGCCTCTGCATTCGCCGGGTCGATCTCAAGGGTCTTAACATAAGACTCGATCGCCTCGTTGTACCTGCCGAGTTCTGAGAGTGCCTGTCCCCGGTGAAGCAACGCGTCGATGGATTCCGGTGCCAGCTTGAGCACATGGTCAAATGCCTCGATCGCATCCTTTTGCCTACCAGTGGCGGCGAGAGCTTGCCCTTTGTAATTGAATGCAGGTGCATTATCGGCATCCAGATCAAGACTTTTGTTGAATGCAAGGATGGCTTCGTCGTGCCTGCCAAGACTTTCCAGTGCACAGCCTTTGTGGAAGTACACTGCCGCGTAATTTTTTTCTATCCCCAGCGCTTTGTCGAACGTCTTTACCGCTTCACGGAACATTCCGAGATTGGATAATGCCTTGCCCTTGTCAAACAACGCTTCGGCAAACGTATGATCCAGTTCCAGTGCACTGTCAAACACCTTCACTGCATCCTCAAAGCGTTCGATCTTCGCGAGTGCCACACCCTTTGCGTGGAGTGCATGGATATTCTCCGGTTCAACTGCCAGCGCCTGGTTGTAACTCGTGATCGCTTCCGTATGACGATCAAGCGTATCAAGGGATCTGCCTTTTGCAAAGAATGCATCAAAATAATCCGGGCTGATACCAGTGGCATGATCAAATGCCTTTATTGCATCCTCGTGCCGCCCCAGCAGTGCACATGCAGAGCCCATCTCATACCACGCTACGGCATTCTCCGGGGTCAGTACCAGCAGGTGTTCGAAGGTTCCAACTGCATCCCCGTACTCTTTTAGTGCAACAAGCGCGGCGGCACGGAAGTACAGGGCATCCGGGTTATCGGGATTCGTGGCAAGTACTGTATCCAATGCGACGATTGTCTCTTTGTATCGTTCTATGTGGAAGAGTGAGATGCCACGGAGAAGACCGGCTTCAGTATCAGCAGGAACAATCCCAAGTTGGCGGTCAAAGGACCGGATCGCATCCTCGTACTGTTCAAGCGCGATATATGCTTTCCCCAGTTCAAGAAGCGCATGGGAATGATTGGGTTGGATGTCTATGACACGGTCAAACGCGTCGATAGCAGCAGTGTATCGCCCCAGCTGCATGAGCGCACATCCCTTCTCGTACCACGTCGAGGGGTTCCGGGCATCGAGCGCAATGGCAGCGTCAAATGCCATATCGGCATCATCATACCTGCCCAGCTTCGCAAGAGAGATCCCCCTCAGGAAGGCAGGCTCATCGCGATCGGCGAGTTGCGTAAATGCCTGCGAGAATACTGCCTGTGCTTCATCATGCCGGTTCAGGTTTGCAAGAGCCCTGCCCTTCTCAAACAGGATCTCGCCATTGCCCGGTTCTTTTGCGAGCACACTATCAAATGACCGGATCGCATCGCCAAACCTGCCCTGCCGGAAGTATGCCTTGCCCAGAGAGATGAGGAGCGGGACAGTATGTGGTTCGATGGCGCGGGCTTTCTCAAATGCAAATATGGCATCCTCATCCCGGAGAAGACACTCGGAGGCAATCCCCCGGTGATACCATGCATCTGCCCGGTCCGGTTCCTGTGTAAGCATCTGGTCAAATGCGGCGATCGCCTTCTCAAACTCACGAAGCCGTTCCAGCGCGAGACCATTTCTGAAATACGCCTCCGAAAATGCTGGATCAAGTGCAATCGCACGTAAAAAGGCATCGGCAGCTTCCTCATCACGCGAGAGCGCGTAGAGCGCAAGACCACACTCGTAATGAGTATCTCTCTTCTGGTCATCAAGTGCGATTGCCTGTTGGAATGCGGTGACTGCCGCGTCATACCGACTAAGCCTGGCGAGTGCTCTTCCCCACTCGTAATAAACATTGGAATCTTCGGAGTTGAGTGCAATTGCCTGATCGAAGACTGCTACAGCCTCATCGTAATGCTTCAGATTGAATTCAGCAAGCCCTTTGTTGAACCATGCAGGATAATTTGCCGGATCGAGGGTGATGACGGCATCGAATGCCAGAGTGGCGTCGGCATATTTTTTAAGGCGTGCAAATGCAAGCCCTTTCTGGAGAAATGCCTGTGTATATATGGGATCGATGGCGATCGCAGCGTCAAATGCAGTAATGGCATCTTTATGTTTCGAAAGGCGTTCGAGCGCAAGCCCTTTATCAAAGAAGGCGTTCGAGAAGTTTGGATCGATCGCGGAGGCGTTTTCGAACGCCTCGATCGCCAGCTTGTCCCTGCCAAGATGCGCAAGTGCTACCCCCTTGTCGTAGTATGCATTGGCATATTTCGGGTTGATCGCCAGTGCCCGGTCATATGACGGGATCGCTTCATCGTATCTCCCCAGTTCAGCAAGGGCAATCGCCCGGTCATACCACCCATTTGCATTGCCGGGTTTTGCCTCCAGCGCTTTTGTGAGTGCTTCGATTGCTTCTTTACATTGTCCTGTGGAGAGGAGTGCACTCCCTTTGCGGAACCATGCGGGTGCACATGCCGGATCGGCTGCAATCACCATGTCGAAACTCTTGATCGCTTCCGGGTAATTGCCGAGTTCAACCAGGGATCTCCCCTTCCGGTACCAGGCAGGGATACTCGTTGGCGTCAATGCAAGCGCACGGTCAAACGTTTCGAGCGCTTCTGCGAACTTTTCAAGCTCAAACAGGACGCTCCCCTTGAGGAGCCAGACATCTGCGATATTGTTCTCAAGGTTCAATGAGGCATCGAGCGTGGTGAGGGCATCATCGAACCGGAGGATCTTTACCAGCATGCGGCTTTTGTGGTACAGCACAATTGCGCTGGGCGGTGCGAGTTCGAGCATTTTGTCAAAATCCCGCAATGCATCTTCATATTTACTCAGGTTTGCGTATGCAAGTCCTGACTGGTACACGGCATCTGTGATCGATGGGTCGTACTCAATAGCATGCCGGAATGCCCGTATCGCCTTTTCGTATTTTCCCATAAGAGAGAGTACAAGCCCTTTCTCGTAGTACGCGTGGGCATGGCCGGGAACCTTATCGAGGGCATTGTCAAAAGATTTCACTGCGTCGGCATACCGTTCGAGCCGGAACAGGGCAAGCCCCTTATTAAAATCTGCCTCGGGGTACGCAGGGTTGATCGCCAGCGCCTGATCATAGACCTGCACTGCCTCTTCATCACTTCCCTGTGCCGAGAGTGCTTCACCCCATGCGAACGCGGCATCAGCGGATCGAGGATCAAGGGCAAGGGATCGTTCGAATGCCGCTGTCGCTGCCGCAGGATCGTTCTGCACCATAAGTGCTTCACCCTTCGCGAACCATGTTGCCGCATCGTCAGGAGCGAGTGCCAGTGAACGGTCTAATGCAGAAAGAGCCTCCCCGTCTCTTTTTATCATAAAGAGGGATCTTCCCCGGTAATACTGGAGTGCTGCAGTATCCTGCCCATACGCGAGTGCCTGGTCAAATGCCCTAACTGCCTCCTCATAATTCCCGAGCGTGAAAAGGGCAAGTGCCCGGTGGTAGGCATACTCTGGTTCGCGTGCCGAAAGTTCGAGCGCCTGGTCAAATGCCCCGAGGGCTTCTTGATGACGATCAAGCACAGAGAGCGTAAGCCCCTTGTGGTACGCTGCCGCTGCACAGGTACCATCGAGGAACAGAGATCTATCGAAAGCCTCGAGTGCATCCTCATGGAGTGCCATTTGATCGTACCCGATACCCTTGTAGTACCAGGCACCGGCATCATGCTCGTCAAGGGCGAGCACTTTCTCAAAGGATGCGATCGCTTCTTCCCAGCGGTTAATGCGAAGGAGGGCTTTTCCCCGGTAGAAGAGGGTGAAATGTTCCTTTGACTTGCGCTTTAATGCTTTTCCAAAGGATTCCACTGCTTCCTTGAAACGGCGAAGACGGTAGAGCGAGTATCCTTTGCAGGAAAGGGTCTGGGCATTTGTCGCGTCCTGTTCCAGGGCATGGTCGTACGCGATAACCGCATCTTCATACCGGAAGAGTTTCGCAAGTGCATTACCGAGCGAGAAGTGTGCAACGGCATTCTCCGGATCGAGAGCGATGGCACGGAGGAACGCAGTGCAGGCATCCTCGTATCGTGTGAGGCTTGCGAGCGCCTGCCCCTTGCCAATGAGTGACGCGACTGCTGCATTGTCGATGCCAATCGCCTCATCGAACGAGGACACTGCCTCTTCGAACTTATGCAGTTGTGCGAGTGCTGTCCCGTTCTCATGATAGAGCCCGGCGCTCCTCTGCCCTTGGGCAATGCACTGGCTGAATATCTCAACCGCTGCCTCGAATTTTTGCTGTCGTGCGAACGCCGACCCTTTTTCATGGAGGGCGTCGGCATTTCCCGGATCGAGATCCAGCGTCCGGGTAAAGGCATCGATTGCCTCGTCCTCCCGTTTAAGTTTGACAAGCGCCAGTCCTTTATGGTACAATGCATCCGGTGATGCAGGCTCGATCTCCAGTGCGGCATCGAACGAGGCGATCGCCTCTTTGTACTTCTTCAGCCGGGCAAGTGCACATCCATGTGCATACCACAAGGGGGCATCATCCGGGGTGAGCTCGAGGGCAAGATTGAAGGAGAGGACTGCTTCTTTGTGCAAGTCGAGATTGGCAAGTGCCAACCCCTTATGGTAAATTGCAGGTGCGAAGTTCGGCACCAGTTCGAGTACCTTGTCGAATGCTGCGACAGCTTCGGTATTCCGGTTTATTTTGGCAAGTGCCAACCCCAGATCAAAATGTGCATGGGCGTTTGAACTGTCCAATTCCAGCGTTCGCGTTAATGCGGGGACTGCATCTTCATACCGATTAAGAGCTGTGAGTGCCAGCCCCTTGTAGTACCACGCGTCAGCGAATGCGGGACTGATCTCAATTGCCCGCTCACACGCAACAAGCGACTCCCCGAATCGCTTCAGTTCATGAAGGGCGATTGCCTTATAGAGGGCAGATTCCGCACTTTTTGGATCGAATTCAAGTGCCCGGTCAAACACTGGGATGGCTTCATCGTATTTCTTCAGTGCGAAAAGTGCCACACCCTTCTCGAAGTGGATACGGAAGTGACTAAGACCTTGGGCAATACACTGGTCAAACGCGGAAATTGCAGCATCAAATCGTTCGAGGCGTGCAAGTGCCAGGCTCTTTTCGTACAGGGCATCGGTATTTTTTGGATCCATGCCGAAACTGCGGGTGAACGCATCTACTGCTTCATCGTCACGTCCGAGTGCAACCAGGGCGAGCCCGCTCTGATACGAAGTATCCGGCGAATCGGGTTCAATTGCAAGTGCTGCGTCAAACGCCGCGAGTGCGTCTGAAAAATGCTCCAGATGCATAAGTGCCAGACCCTTTTCATACAATACCGGGGCATCCTGGGGATTGATCTCGAGTGCAATATTGAACGCGAGGATTGCCTCATCATGCATGCCGATACTTGCCAGCGCGAGCCCCTTGTGGTAGAATGCCGGTTCGAAGTCCGGAACCTGTTCGAGCATATGGTCGAATGAGACCACCGCCTCTTGATACCGGGTGACGTGAACGAAGGCAAGCCCAAGGTCGAAATGCACTTGTGGATTATTGATGTTCAGTTCCAGTGCCCGTCGGAATGCCGGGATTGCATCTTCGTACCGGTCAAGATCCGCGAGTGCCATTCCCTTGGTATACCATGCATCCGCACAGTCTGGTCGGATCCCAATCGCCAGTTCGCACACCGCGAGCGACTCATCTGATCTCTTCTGCCCGTGAAGTGCAATCGCCTTCTCTAACAGAGACCGCGTGTTTTTTGGATCATACTCGAGTGCCCGGTCAAACGTATCGATCGAGTCCTGGTATAACCCCTCACGTGAGAGAACAACCCCTTTTTCGTGGAATGCCGGTGCATAATTCGGGACGAGCGCGAGGGTCTGGTCAAAGGCTTTTATCGCATCACTGAACCGGTCGAGTCTCGATAGTGCCACGCCGCGCTGGAAGTGGGCGGGTGCAAGGTGAGGATCGATCTCGATTGCCTGGTCAAATGCGAGGATCGCCTCATCAAATCGCGAGAGTTCACAGAGTGCGAGACCGCGGTGGAGATACGCGTCCCGGTAATTCGAATCCAGTTCCAGTGCGTGATCGTAGGCATCGATTGCATCGGTGATGTTCCCAAGGTCAAAAAGGGCACGCCCTTTCTGGTAGAATGCGTGGAAATTATGGGGATTATCTGCAAGAATCCGGTCGAAATCTTTGATTGCCTCCTTGAATTTCCCGAGGTTATAGAGCGCGATGCCCTTTAACATTCTCGCTTCAGTATATTTGGGTTTCAACTGGATGGTCTTTTCAAATGCTAAAATGGCATCCTGGTGCCTCTCGAGACCGGCAAACGATCTCCCTTTCTGGTAATAGACGAGCGCGTTCTCGGGGTCATAGACAAGCGCCCGATCGAAGGCTTCGAGCGACTCAGTATAGCGTCCCAGTTTCGAGTACGCAACTCCTTTGAAATAATATGCCTGTGCATTGCTCGTGTCCTTCTCGAGGTTTTTCTCAAAATCTGCGATCGCTTCTGCGTATTTCCCGAGTTTCTGGAGCGCGAACCCCCGGTAATAATAGACCTCAGAATACTTCGGTTCAATGCCGAGGGCTTTATCAAAAGCGGCGATCGCCTCAAGTGACCTGCCGGTCTCGACAAGCATTTTGCCTTTGTTGTACCATGCAGGGGCGAGGTTCTGGTTGATGGCGATCGCCTTCTCGAACGATCGTATTGCTCTTTTGGGATCACCCATTTTTGCCAGTGCCAGCCCCTTGTGATAATGCGCATCGCTGTTCTCCGGGTCAATCTCTAAAAGGACTTCAAATACCTGAACAGCCTCTTCTATCCGGTTGATTTTCTCAAGAGCGAGCCCTTTGTAGTGGAAGGCGTCAATTGTCCTTTGGTTCAGAGCGATGGCATTGTCAAAGGCATCGATAGCATCCTGGTACCTTCCGAGATCGAAGAGCGCCTTCCCCTCTCTCACCCAGACCTCAACCTGGTTGGGATCGATCCTGAGTGATTTCGTATAGGCATCGACCGCATCCTGCGTCCTGCCGAGTTCGTTTAAGGCGTTGCCTTTCTGCATCCAGACGTCGCTTGGCGCCGGGTTGATATCGAGCGCTCGTGTAAGAGCAAGGACAGCGTCCTGTAGCTTGCCAAGGTCATAGAGCGCCTTGCCCTTTTTCACCCAGCCTTCAGCAAGATTCGGGCTGATCTCCAGAACTTTTGTATATGCAACGAGTGCGTCCTGCTTTCTTTTGAGGAGGGCAAGGGCATCCCCTTTCTGCATCCAGATGCTGACGAGTCCGGGGTTGAGCGTGAGGATGCGGTCGAATGTCTCGATCGCTTCACTATATCGTTCGAGCGTGATGAGCGATTCCCCCCGGCAAACCAGCGCCTCTTCGAGGGAGGGGTTTGCGGCAAGACTCCGGTCCAGTGCCAGTATTGCCTCTTCGTGGCGGGATAAACGTGCCAGTGCAATCCCCCGGTACATGAACCCATCCGTGAGAGCCGGATTCATCTCTGTCGCGGTGTGCAACGCCACGATCGCTTCATCATACCGCTTCAACTGGATGAGTGCAATCCCCTGATAGTAATACGATGCTGCATTTTTTGGATCTATGGCAAGTGCATCGGCAAATGTTGTGACTGCTTCAGAGTACCGCTCCCGCTGGAGGAGTGCGATGCCGAGGTAATGGTGGGCAAGGGCATTTGCAGGTTCGAGCGCGATGGAACTCTCAAACGCGGTTATTGCATCTTCATACCGGTCCTTACCTGCATATGCGATCCCGAGATAGTATAAGCCAAGCGAATTGTCTGGTTCAAGCGCAAGGGTACCTTCAAATGCCTTGATCGCATCATCATACCGTTCCCGCTGGGCAAGTGCAATCCCTTTCTCGTACAGGATCTTCGGGGACCGGGGCTCTATCTCCAGTGCCTGGTCGTACGTTATGACCGCTTCAAGCTGCTTTCCCATACTCGCGAGCGTATTTCCTTTCGCGTGGAATGCACGGGCACACCGCCGGTTGATCTCGAGCACCCGGTCATATGCACGGATTGCCTCTTCATACCGTTTGAGATTGGCGAGGGCAACCCCTTTGTAGTACCATGCCCACTCGTCACGGGCTTTATTCTCAATCGTGTGGTTAAAGACAGTTATAGCCTCATCATTCTTCCCAAGCGAAATGAGCGCAATCCCCTTTCTGACCGCTGCCTCGGCATTTTTGGGATTCAACAGGATCGATTTATCAAATGCGATAATCGCGTCTTCATACCGTTCAAGGTTGGCAAGGGAGAGTCCCTTGTACAGCCACGCCTCGACAAGCGCCGGGTTCTGCTCCAATGCCGCTTCAAAGGTGGTTACTGCTTCATCATAACGGTAGAGATGATAAAATGCGATCCCTTTCTCGTATAATGCGCTGGTGTTCTGGGGGGTGATATCAAGCACACGGTCATATGCATCGATAGCATCGACATACTGCTCCTTTTTCAGGAGGGTGGCACCACGGTGATATAGTCCGGGCGTGTGCGTGGGATCGATCGCGATTACCTGATCAAATGCCCGGAGTGCATCATCCAGCTGCCCCAACTGGACAAGTGCCAACCCCCGGTTGAGATGAGCATTGACATAGTTCGGGTTGATCGCGATCGCGCCATCAAATGCTTCGATGGCTGTCGTGAACTGTTCGAGTTTCGCAAGTGCAATCCCCTTGTCATAAAATGCCTGTGCGTAGTCTGGTTTTATCGCAATGCTCTGGTTAAAGGCATCGATCGCGTCATCGTACCGTCCCAGTTTTGAGAGTAAAAGCCCTTTCTCCCGGTACGCCGGAGCATTCTCCGGATCATCGGCAAGGGTCTTCTCGTACTCGTGGATGGCATCTTCACTGCGCCCGAGTTTGGAGAGTGCAAATCCTTTCTGGAAGAGTGCATCCGCATAGTCCGGTTTGATCCAGAGTGCCCGGTCAAACAAAGCGACGGCGTCACTGAAACGCCCAAGGCTCATATACGAAAGTCCTGCCTGGTAGGCAGCAGAAGCACAGCCCGGTTCGATGGTGAGCGCTTGTTCGAACGACTCGATCGACTCCCGGTGCCTGCCGAGCCGTGCAAGGGCGATGCCCCCGAAATAGAATGAACCGGCATGTGCCGGTCTTTTTGCGATAATATCCACAAACGAGGCGAGTGCCTCTTCATACCGGCTCAGGTTGATGCAGGCTACCCCACGCTGGTACCGGGCATCGGCATTCTCCGGTTCGAGTGCGATCACCCGGTCGAAATCTGCTATCGCATCCAAAAAATTGTTCTGGCGGTTGAAGGCGATACCCCGGTGATAATAAATTTGCGCACCATCAGGGTTCTGTTCGGCGGCTTTATCGAATGCGTGTATTGCTTCAGGATATTTTCCAAGTTTGCTCGCCGTCAGCCCTGAATAAAACCATGCATCGACAACCACCGGATTTTTTGAGATGGCATTTCCCAGTGCAATGGCAGCATCGTCATATCTTCCTGTTTTAAAGAGTGCAATACCATCAATTGCCCAGATGTCCGCATGGTCCGGTTCGTAACTCAAAAATTTTTCTGCTGATTCGGCAGATTCACTAAACCGTTCCTGTTTTGCGAGGATGAAACTCCGGTAATACCATACCCAGATGTCCGTGGGGTCGATCTCATATGCCCGGTCAAAAGCCTCAAGCGCATTCGTGTATCTCCCGATCTCGTAGAGAGAGATACCCATGTTGTAATACGCCTTCGCGTATGTCGGGACGATCTGGATTGCCTTGTCATAGGAGATGATGGCTTCTTCGTGCCTGCCAATGTCCGCAAGGGCAATACCTTTGTTATAATAGACTTTGGCATGGTTGGGATCGACCATGAGTGCGTGATCGTAGGCTGCGATTGCGTCCTTGTACCGCCCCAATTCGTAAAGGGCGATGCCTTTTAAGATCCATGCCTCCGCATTGTCGAATTTTACCGCGATGAGCCGGTCGCATGCGTCAAGCGCCTCTTCGTTTCTGCCGAGTTGGGCGAGCGTGGCGGCTTTGTTGTACCAGGAGTTGGGATCCGAAGGTTCGATTGCCAACGCCTTGTCGTATGAATCGATCGCGTCTTCGTATTTGCCAAGATCGTACAGCGCGATGCCTTTGAAGTAATGGGCTTTTGGCAACTTAGGAAAAAGGGCGAGCGCCCGGTCGATCATGACGATGGCTTCCTGGAACCTGCCAAGGTCATAGAGTTCGATGCCCTGCCGGAGCAACGCCTCAGCATCACTCTTACTCATGTGCTTGTCTCTCTCCGTCTATGTAAATTATTGAAGATATTCGTATTTCCACGCTCAAAATTTTTAATTAAAGGTTATGAAAACACCGCATATACTCTTTCTGTTATATATGTGTACACCGGCATTTATGAATGCTATTTATACAGGACATATGCCCGGAAACTGGTAAACGGGGAACCCGGTCGGAATAAATACATACACTCACTTCTGGAACAAGTGTGATACCTTCCGGGCGACACGTTGAAAAGGACATGAGACTGTGCCAGCCGGTACCGTAAGATCTGGCTTTGCCTCACTCGTGTTTGTATGCGGCGAAACGTCCATTTCCGGGCACCGTTACGGGACAAGTGCGCGTATCACACGCCCGAGCCGTTCCACGCCGGTGATGATCCGTTCTTCACTGGAGTTGGAAAAGTTCAGCCGGATCTGCTGATCGCCGCCTCCATCGACATAGAAGGGAGTGCCCGGGAGGACTGCCACATGCTCCCTGAGTGCATGGGTGAAGACGTCCATTGCAGAACATCCTTTTGGGAGTGTAGCCCAGACGAACATTCCCCCGACGGGTTCTGTCCATGTGACGGAGGCAGGGAATGTCTCTTCCATCAGCAAGAGCATGATATCCCGCTGCTTCTTATAGACGAACCGGATCTTTCTGATATGCGCATCGAGATCTTCATCGGCAAGATACCGGGCGGCGATACGCTGCGAGAGATAATTGGAATGGAGATCGGAAGCTTGTTTTGCGATGATGACTTGTTCCATGATCGCGGGTGGTGCACATACCCACCCAAGTCGCATGCCCGGTGCAAGGATCTTCGAGAATGACCCGGTGAGGATCGTCTGATCCGGAAGCATGCCCTTGAGGGATGCAGGGGCATTTCCCGAGAACTGCAACTCACCATAGGCATCGTCCTCAACAAAGAGCGTCCTTGTACCTACGAGGGTAGATGCAACCTCCTGCCGCCGTCTTTCTGAATAGGTGATGCCTGAAGGATTCTGCGAATTCGGGATACCGTAGAATAATTTCACTGGATACTGCGAGCAGACATCATCCAGCATTGCGGGATCCGGACCATCGGGCAGGAGTTCGATGGGGTGAAAAATGGGTTCATAGAGAGAGAACGCCTGGATCGCCCCAAGGTATCCCGGACGTTCAATCGCCACATGATCCCCCCGATCGATAAAGACCTTGCCGATAAGGTCAAGGCACTGCTGGGAGCCGTTTGTGATGAGGATCTCATCGGGAGAGACCGCTAGCCCGAGACGTTTCCGGTACCGTTCTGCGATGAACTTCCGGAGCGGGAGGTAGCCTTCGGTGGTTGAATACTGGAGGGCGGTTTTCCCGTCTTCACAGAGGACGTGCGCCGCAGCCTTCCTGATTCCCTCTACATCAATGAGTGCTGGGTTGGGGAGTCCGCCGGCAAACGAGATGATCCCGGGGTCTTCGGTTACTTTCAGGATCTCGCGGATGAATGATTTTGGGGTTCGTGCCATCCTCCTGGAAAAGCTGTACCGGGTGCCGGGTTTTTGCGGGGAATCTTCTGTCGTGTTCTCGTGCTCCTTTTATTGGGATACCACGTCAATTCGATCCTCGTGGTGATTCGTTAAGTATTGGCAAAAAATCCATAAATACCTGATGAGCTGGCGTAATGCCAAGGTCCGGGGCTCTTCTTGTAATGACGGAAATTGAGTTTGACCGGGGATTTTGTCTGACAAGCACAAAGACCGCCCATCGGGATCCCGACATCTGCACCAACCTCTGGAGGGGATTATTTTTTTGTATCCGATAACCGGAAGGCACATTCATGGGTGCATAGAGCCCCCCGGACTACTTCAAAAGGCTTTTTACTCTATCCGGCGCACCACTTTTAGAAGGTGTTTTAATGGCTGTTGTCAAGAGTGTTGATATATTCTCATGGGCGAAGATTCAAGCCCTGTTTGGTGTTATATTCGGTCTTTTCTATGGGATCCTGTTTGCAGTGTTGAGTGCCGTAGTCGGACCCTCAAAAGTGATGCCGGGGATGGGCCCTATCGAGGCATTTGGTGTCCTCTCCATCATCACATTCCCGATCATGTTTGCCATTATGGGGTTCATCTGCGGTGCGATCATGGCGTTGCTGTACAACATCTTTGCAAAATCTGTCGGCGGTGTCAAGGTAGAGCTCGTTTGAGAGTGAGAGAAACGTTCATCCCTTTTTTCTTTTATTCGGGTTTTTCACAAAAAATTGGCATGAAGCTCCCAGGCTTCGCACATGAGCAATGAAAAATTTGTTTTTACACCAATTCCGGTTGCCGAATAATTTTAACACAGATTGCAAAATGTTCATGAAAAAATGCGAGGGCTCCCCGCATCAGGGCCCCTACAGGGCACGGCGGGGCAAGGAGGGTCACATTGTATCTGTCATTGATCCGCCGCGGGGGCGTCCCTTTGAGGGCGGCGGCACACATCGCAATTTCAAAAGACTGCCCCCAATGCCCATCAATAAAATTTTAGTTTGTGGCATTTGCCGTCGATTGGCTTTAAATTTTTCATGAAAATGCAGTGATATATTTTCATTGTGTCTGTGATTTTTACGCGGATTTTTCCGGGAGCCTTCGTAGATCGGGAGATCAGTCTCCTCCAGCGTATTTGAGCGCATTTTTTAGATCTTTTTGATCGAGTCAGTAATTTTTGCCCAGACCGGGTGGGCAAATATTTCATCCGGAATGTGGGGTATGTCCTCTAACCGGACATCGGGATCAAATCGTTTGTTTATGAACTGGACATACAAGCTCCGGTCAGTAAATTCCTGTTTTTTGTCCAGCGCCTCTTTCCGGGTCAGCACGCTGTGGGTTAAAAAATCATATTCGCAGAGAAATTCCTTTTCCCTTATGATCGTTGCACGAATGACGTGGTACCGGAACTGCTGGGGTTTGACCTGCTCGATAAATTTTTTAATAAGGGCATACTTCTGCGGGTTGATGTCCTTTGCAATCGTCGCATGAAATACAAATGGGTCTTTAGTGTCCCGCACTGCCAGCTGGCAGTAGGGTGCGCACTGCTGTGCGAGATTCTGCCGGAATGCAACCAGTTTTTCTTCGGGATCAAGACGGATACAGACAGCTCTCGCCGCATCAAAAGCTGCATACGTGTTGATCCCGAAGGCACAGAACGGGGTCTTTGCGCAAAGGGTAATAAAATCGGTGACAAGCCGTTTTTCATCAGCAGTCGTGAGAGGTCCGGCAAGAGTCACTGGAGGGAAAGGGCGTGTGGTCTTGAAGAAATCCAAGTGAAATTTTGCTTCGAGATGATAGATCATCTGTTTGACTTTCGAAAGCACATCATCCTGAAACCGGAACTCGATCTGGTACTGTGTCATGTTGTTATTGCCCTTCTATAATGGTCGATGCTATTTTTCGGGTAATAAAGGCTTTGGATTCGACGGGAAACGGGTGATTTTGGGAGTGTGGAAGTACTTAACATGCCAATCGAGTCCGGGGTTGACAGATGAGTGCCAGATACCGGGTATCGATTGAATCGTTCAACCGTACGATAAGGGTTTTCTGACAACGACACGACTTTATCGTAACCTCTCCTTGCGATGGATGAAGAGAGTTTGCTCAACTCCCTTTTTGCCCGATCAGACCAAGAAAGAGAATACTTCATCGAAGACCATGACGGATTCTCATTTCCTCAGAAGAGTAAACCCGCCCCATGCGGACATCCTCTTGGGATTCAGCAATGTCTTTTAAATCCTGCTCATCCAGATACGCATCAGGATTTTTGCATTTCCGTTTGATAAGCTCGGGCATGATACTGTACGTTTACTCATGCAGGATTATCAACCCCGTGTTTGATTCAATTGATGCGCGATCATTTTCAGGGGTAAAATTCTTCCCGGATGTATTCCCCCAATCCGGCGATCTTTGAACATTCCTCTTTTAAGAAAATAATCTCCAAAACAGTTCATATAGTTTTTAATCAACGTTCCAAGATAAAACTGTCAGATTGGGTTTATAGCGGTTCTCCGTTGAGAATTATTCTGATCAAAAACCCTATCATCTTCTGGATAATACATCTTGATACATATGCTGAAACTGGCAACTCAGGTTATTACCCTTGACCGCCTCAATATCCACGGTCGTCTTCACCGTCTTTCCCGGGAGCTCCGTATAACCATAGAACACGATGCTGACCGGCTCACCCTCTCTAATGAAGAATTTGGACTTTTAGTATCAGCCCCGACCCTTGAGGAGGGTATCGCGGGGATCTCGGACGAACTCTCCACACTCTGGGATGTGTACGTAGCGGAGAACCCGGCAAACCTGACCCGTGATGCACTCCGGCTCCGTTCAAACCTTGAATCTCTTGTTGCAGCCGGGGTTGGTTCTTGAGGAGCTGCAAGACACGCGATATCGCGGCTGCGCTTCTCAAAGGGATTTGAAGAGAGAGCATCCCATCACCGGCTCTTTTATCTCATTGTTGATGGCAAAATATCAGGCATCCATACCTTCCTGAGTCATGGGGTGAAAGAGTATAATGTGGACTTACTCACCAAAATGCGCACGCAGCTTCACATTACGGGAAAAGAACTGGACGATCTTATCCATTGCCCGTTGTCTGGAGAGGAGTATGTGATGTTACTGGTCGAGCGCGGAATATTGGAAAAATAACAGAAAATGTGACGGAGGGGTTTTGAACTTTATAATCCAAGCCTATGCCGAGATTTGAACTCGGGACTTCCTCCTTACCAAGGAGGCACACTGCCGGGCTGTGTCACATAGGCAATTGTTTCTTCAACCGATAACGAACGCAGTCATCAGACTTTTGTTCTGTGCGAGGGATGTGCGATATCGCAATATCCCGGATGCAGGTTGCCTAGATACATTGTAGGTGATCCCTATAAAATATTGCGGAAAACACAGACGAAAACTGAAATTTCGTTGCTTTTTACGTTTTGATTTTTCTTGCGCCGTGCGCATTTATGGAAGACCGCGTTCCAATCGCTCAATGCTCGTTGCCACGCTGTCAAACTTCTCAACTTCGATCACCGGAACAACGCCGCTCTTCTTCACCGCCAGCATGACCGCACGAAGATCAATCGTGCCGTCACCCAGCGCCAGATGCGTGTCCTCCTTTCCGTCATTATCGTGGAGATGATAGTGGTCTGCCGGGTGCACGAGAAAGTCTGCCAGGCAATGGTTCAGGTGAGCATGTCCTACGTCGAGCGCAAAGCCCACATCCCCGATAATGGATAGTTCTTCGGGTCGCTTCAAAAAGAAATAGTCCCAGTTCCCCATGTTCTCGATGAAGTAGGCGATCGAATGCTCATCGGCAAGGTGGGTGAGTTCGAAAAGTGATTGCTGCAACTGCCGTATGGCGCGGTCACGTTCCTGTGCCCATGCAAAATACCCGGGGTGAATGACCACGCCCGCATCAACTTCTGCGGCAATAAGAAAACACTGTGCCATCACTTCAACACTGGCACGACGGATCGGTTCATGGCGATATTCGTCCCCCGGCAGGGGGAGTGGATCGAGAAATGGTGGGAGTAGCTGCGCAGCGGTTCGGCGCTCTCAAGGTAATGCAATCCCTCGTCCATCACTTCGATATGTGTGGTGAGTGGCGCGAGTTTATCAAGCGCTGTTGAGAGTGGCTCACCATGTAGGCAGAATGTGGAGATGCCGAACATATACTCGTGAATCTCAGCCAGACCAAAGATAAAGGTAATCGTTCCCGACTACTCATGCAGGGATCGTTAAAGACCACATTAAAAAAAGGAGATTTGTTATTTTTTCATCCGGACTTCGATCTGCGGGAACGGGATATCGATACCTTCCCGGGCGAACCGCTCGGCAATCCGGGTATTGATGGCATCCTTCACATCATCGGGAAGATTGTAAACTTTTGCCCAGACATACAGCACAAATTTCAGGCTGGAATCCCCGAACTCCAAAAAAAAGACCTTGGGAACCGGCTCTGCAAGGAGATAATCGGTATTGGCTATCGTGTCCTGTGCAATCTCAATCAGGCATTGTTTGACCCGTGGGATATCACTGCCATACGCGACAGAAACCGGAATGGTGATACGCATCGTCTGGTCCGGCTCCGCATAGTTTACGATGACATTTGACGTGATCTTGTTGTTCGGGATAGTGACGATCTGGTTGTCCAGCGTCTTTATCCGCGTGCTCCGGGCGCCCACGCTGACCACATCACCGGTATACGCATCGACCTTGATACGGTCACCCACCTTGAACGGTTTGTCCATCGTGATGATGGCGCCGCCAAAGAAGTTCGAGATGAGGTCCTGTGCCGCAAGGGCAAGAGCCAACCCGGCGATACCTGCACCAGCGAGAAACGGGGTGATATTGATCTCGAGGTTGACGAGTATCAGCATGATACCGGCAAACCAGATAACGTAGCGTGCGGCAAGTTCACAGAATTCTATGAGCCGGTCATCCCAGTCGCCTTCAGTCTTTTCAGCGAGGGCGTGCCCGTATATGACAATGATATCATGAACAAGCGAGGAAACAATCCATGTCCCGATCACGATATAAAGCGTATTGAGTACTTTGTCTGATAGGATCCACTCGTACTGTGCCGGGACAATCCCAAAATATTTCAGTGCGATATAGACCGAAACCGCGATGATACCGACCTGAACCGGCGTACCGATGGCGGCAATGATGATGTCATCCCATTTTGTTTCCGTGGTCTCTGCAATTTTCGTTAACCAACGGACAATGATATTTGCGATTCCAGCGAGAACCAGACCGACAACGATCGTGGCAATCGCATAGAGCAAGCCGTTTTCCATATACGTACTCTTATGTCATTTTGCGGTAAATAATTATGAGATTACATGGCGACGGGAAACGAGATTGCAGGGACGCTCCAGACGTTGGTAGATCGTGATATGACATTCATGCACATCTGCGGGACACATGAGGCAGCGATCGCACGGTCCGGCTTGCGCAGTATCCTTCCCCGCCAGTTGAAGATCGTGATGGGTCCGGGCTGCCCAGTCTGTATCACACCGCAGGGTGAGATTGATGCTGCCCTTGAACTTGTAGAGAAAGGCTGCATTATCGCCACCTATGGGGATCTGCTCCGGGTACCCGGTTCAAAAGGTTCTCTTGAATCCTGTGGTGGCGACGTCCGGGTGGTGCAGGGGGTTTTTAAAGCGGTCGAGATCGCGAAAAAGACCGATAAGGAAGTGGTCTTTATCTCTGTCGGGTTCGAGACTACCGCACCCACGGTTGCTGCAACGATCCTGACAAAACCCCCGAAAAACTTCTCTATACTCTGCTGTCACCGGATCGTGCCTCCGGCGATGAAGTGGCTGCTTGCGCAGGGCGAGGCAAAACTTGACGGGTTTATGCTTCCCGGGCATGTCTGCACGGTAATGGGCTACGATGAGTACGAACAGTTCCCCGTCCCGCAGGTAGTAGCCGGGTTTGAAGCGGAAGATATCCTGCTCGGGCTCGTGATGCTTGTCGAGCAGGTGCGTGAAGGGACGCACCGCGTAGATAACGCGTACCCGCGTGCAGTTACCCGCGAAGGAAATGTCAAAGCAAAAAAAATCATGTACGAGGTGTTCGAGCCCTGCGATGTGGAGTGGCGGGGGTTCCCGGTTATTCCGGACTCCGGGCTCAAATTAAAAGAAGAGTTTGTGCCGTACGATGCACAGAAGAAGTTCGGGCTCGTCTACAAAAAGGTGACCAAGCATTCTGCCTGCATCTGCGATAAAGTCCTGCGGGGGATTGCAGAGCCGTCTGACTGCAAGTTGTTCGGGAAAGTCTGCTCTCCCCGCACTCCGGTTGGACCCTGCATGGTGAGCCACGAAGGCGCGTGCATG
>JAPKXU010000286.1 GCA_026394655.1 Methanoregula sp.
TTTTGGTATCGAACAAGATACCACTGAACAGAAACAAGTGCTTATCACTATCGAAGAGGCGCAGCGCGTGCTTGGTTCGAGTGCGTCCTCGACTCAGGTTTTCCGGGAATGCGCCATGGAAGGCCGGAAGTTTGGCGTCGGGCTCTGCGTTGTCACCCAGCAGCCCAAGAACATCGACCAAAAAGTGCTCGCCCAAATAAATACATTCGTGGTGATGGGCCTCGGTGATCGTGGCGATCGCGACATCATCATCGGCAGCGCAAAACAGGATCTCTCAAAGATGGAGATCGAGATCCAGACACTCGATCAGGGGGATGCAATCATATCCACCATCGGCATCCCGTTTCCTGTCAGCACCCGAATCCACAAGTTCGAGGACTACATCGGCGCACTTAACAAAGAAAAGAAAACAAAAATCACCGGTGATCTCGCCACCGGCTTCTAAAGAATATTACCTCATTACCTGTGAAGTATCTTCACCTCTAACCAGCGGGTTCCATACATCGTATACGCGACACCCTATGCTCTAACCTTTCCCGTTACGGAAATGGTTTCCGATAAAGTCTGGCGCGTCTTTGGTTCCTTTTTTAGGTTTCCTGCCCGGTCCGGATGATGAGAACCGGTCTCTTTGATCGTCTTACCACCGTGAACGTAGTGCTTCCGAGCAGAAAATCCCGCACCCAGTCGGTTCCGTAGGCGCTCATCGCAATCAGGGATGCGTCTTCCTCTTCGGCTACCGAGAGGATCATCTCGGTCGGGTCTCCGACGCGGACGTGAAGTTTTACATCAACACCAGCACCCATACACTCCTTCTTAATATTAAGAAGCCGGGATTGTGCCTCATTTACGGAAACGTCGATCTGCGATTGCGATTCTGCCCGGTTGACGACATGCAGGAGAATAACCTCGTTGATTCCCGGAATTGTTTTTACGAGCGCGAGTACATCTCCCGCAGGCTTGGAAAAATCTGTGGGCGCCAGTACTTTTGAAAATAGTTTCTGGCGGGACGAACCCGGCGATGTACCGGGGGTATCCGGTCCAGGACTGAAATGCAGGAGAAGGACATTTGTCTTGGCATACCGGATCACGGAGGATGAGACGCTCCCTAACAGAAGTTCCTGGATCGGGTTTATCCCCCGGGCACCAATGACAATCAGGGATACGTTTTCGGTTTCCGCAACTCCCAGGATTGCGTGCGAAACAGCACCTTGCGTAATTGCACTGACTATCACATCAGCGCTTATGCGTACCTTAAGGCCGAGATGCAGGAGATACTCTTTTTTCTCTTTTAAGAGAATCTTGGGATCCTCGATATGAAGATGCCCGTCAGTCAACTCCACTCTCGCAGGTTGGGTGTCATTCACCACATGCAGGAGAATAACCTCCTGTATCCCGGGAATCTCGCTGATGTGATCGAGGATTTTTTGTGAATATGGTGAAAAATCTAATGCTATTAACACTTTTTCGAACATGTACATCTCCTATTGTTTAATTCCGCTGGCGGGTATTAAAAAAGATCACTCCGTTACAAACTAGGGACCATAACCAAAAACACTCACGATGGCACATCGGGCAGGACTGATGAAAATCGCTGGGGTTTTCCCGGCAAAATTGGGCAACCCCGGGGCTATAAAAAAATTTGCTTATGGCGTCCATTGGTTATCTCCTTCTCAAATTTTAGGATTTTCATACCACGAGTGATCCGCCCTCATCGGATTTTTGCTGATGGCCGGAGTATCATCATCCTCAAACTCACACACCCCCGCACACCCGGCTGCCAATCTCCACGGGAAGTGCCCCATTGGTACAGAGGTAGGTGAGGATTGCATCGGATCCCAGCGCAATGCCAAAACACCCAATGAGGGCACCGGTAAGGATTGCCAAAAAGACGAGCAGGGTTTTCATGCCAAGCAGTTTCCCCGCAATGGAACCACGGATGCCCCCGCTCCCTAACACCGGCACCATCACCATCAGCACTATCGCAAAGAACCAGAGACCGGCAAGCCAGTGGTGGTCGGTGATAAACTGCTGGGTCTTTTTCGTAAGATCCGTAAGGAGGGGACCGAGATAGGGGATTTGGTATACCACATCAAAGTTCAGCGCCATGAAAAGACCGGTCTCGACATCGATCATCGTTATAGAGAGCGCCATGTACCACCACGGGATCCCCAGCGCAATCCCGATGGGTATGACGGTTTCCTTACCGGCTGGCGGCAGCAAATAGGCGACTATGAGACCAATCATGGTCAAAAACAGGATATGCGGGAGCGTCGCTGCCATGACCGCGATATGGATACCCGCGACAAGGATTGGAATGAGCAGGGCGATTGCCCGGTAGCGAATGCCCCGAGTCACGATGTCTTCCTTCACGATGCTGCTCATACCGCACCCAAGCGATCTATGGAACCGGATCGGATTTATACAGAACGGGTTCTTTAAGGATGAATCCCTCGGTACCGGGAATTCGGGAGTGCGCATCCACCGGGGTTCATACAGGTCTACTGGGAAATGTCCGGAACCCGTTTCATGAAGGGAGGGGATTCTCTTTGGTAATCCGGTGCTCCTCCAGTTCTCCCGCATGATACACCATGACTTTGACCGGTGTGCCGTGCGAGACCCGCTGCACTTGGTGATCATACAATTTCTGGTCATGCCGGAACGCATGCGTGATAAAAAAATCGTGAATAGTTTCGAGAAACGATATCTGGTGCGCTAAAAAAGCGTTTTCGTATTCCTTGATCTCCCGGGCGAGGGAAAGGCACTCATCATCCGGAATAACCTGACCATATTCCCCATGTTTGTTCAGTCGTGCGAACTGTCGCCACGTCACCTGCCCCGGACTATCACAGTTCCGGCGGAGCATATGCGGGTAGATGCGGCAGACAGAAAACCGCTGGTCATAGATCCGGCACCGGTCATTCTCCAGAAACCAGCATGACCCCTGCTCATCATTTTTCATCCGGAGCGCATATCCCGATACATACAATGTACCATTCTGGTCGCAGAATTCAGGGTCCGGTGCAGGTTCAAGTGTGCGGGATCAATTTTTTTTGCGCGTGCCACATCGCAATCCAGGAGAAAGATGTGCCTGTTGATAATCCGGGAGCAGCATGTCCCGCAGCGTGTGCACCGGAACCCGGTTGCCTTGATCTCCCCTGCCAGCTGCTCAAGCGGGTACGCAAAGAACCGGTTGCGCTCCTGCGTCAGCGCCATAATGCGGTACGGGATTGGGATATCACACAAAGAGTCCACGAGGACTCCCTCCACCGGAACATTTCCCGGCAACTAACGTTATTATTCCCGGTACCAATTAAACCCTTACCGGAAAGTGTTCGCCCGGATCAACACGTTTGTCATCTTGGGATTTGGCGATCGGGGCGATCGCGACATCATCATGGGGAGCGCAAAGCAGACCCTGTCGAAGATGGAGATCGAGATCCAGACTCACTATCAGGGAGAAGCGATTATCAGCACCATCAGCATCCCGTTCCCGGTCAACACCCGCATCCACACGTTCGAGGACTATATCACCACACTCAACACGGAAAAGAAAACGAAGATCACGGACAGGCTCTCGACCGGTTTCTCCTTAAAAAAATACCGCTCGCTCATTCCCAGGGTCATGGCTGCCCGATAATTCCGGCAAATTATTTTCCCCTGCCCGCCCAAACATACCGTACACGAGATTCTCCATGACTGATGAACCGGTCCTTGCATCCCGCCGCATACCGCGTGAACGTGTCGGTACCATTATCGACGCGATCTATGCGTTTTCCATGACCCTGCTCGTTATTACGATCGATATTCCCTCGAAATTCCAGCATGCGAAGGATATCACTCCGGTCCGTGATATCATCATCTCCGTCTTACCGGACCTGGTCCACTACTTCATCGCGTTCATTCTCCTCGCCATTCTCTGGTACTTCGAACACCAGCGCTTCATGTCCCTCAGGCATCTCGATCGCCCGCTTCTCTGCATGAACATAACAAGCCTCGCCTTTGTATGCCTCCTTCCCTTCTCCACGAACCTGGCGGGCGACTACCCCTCCGATACTCTCGGCGCCATCCTCTTCGAGCTCAACATTTTAGTAATCAGTCTCATTGCCTGCATCCAGTGGTTTTATATCCGGGGGAAGAGCCATGACCTCGTCCCGGATCTCAGTGCAGTGTATATCACCCGGGAGATCCGCTGGTCACTCGTATTTCCCCTCCTCTCCCTTGCCGGGATTGCCATCGCCCTCTTCAAAATACCGGGAAGTGTTGCGATCTATGTATTGGCCCCGTTCATCATGGCATTCCTGTTCTGGAAGGATCCGGTAAAATCTGTCAATATACAGGGCAGGCAGCCCTGACCGTACTTTCCCGGCGCGGTAAAAGATTTTTTTAAGGCAAAACCGATCGAAAATTATTCCCGTGCACCGGTCACGAGCCCTTTTGCAACCTTTTACAGCGCTCACTGCCAACGCACGACAATAAGAAACGGTATCTTCCCGCAATTTTCCTTCTTACCAACCTTTATTACCGGTGCCTGTATCAGCGGATGCATGACCAGCGCATTCCCGCAAAGCCACAATAGTATCACAGGCAGCCATACCGGTAAATGGTACAGGAAGAACCCCTGAGTCTTCTGTTTATCCTTGAGGCATAATCCGGTACGCTCATTCATGCCGATGACGGCAGGAGCCGCAGGGTATCGCCACCGGCTTCTGATAGTGTACCGGACCCTTACTTGCCGAGCAGCCGCTGGGCAAAGTCCTGGCACTGGAGCAGGTGGAGCCGGTCTGACTCTGCTTCCATGCAACGGCAAACAGGATTATCACAACGGTCTGCACGGGGGAGCTCTGATCTGATAAACTGTAGAGATGTTTGCCTGAACAGTAAAAAGATATGGAGTTCATTCCGATAATCAGTCATGAAACCCGGTAGCGATTCAGTTAAAAAACCCGATGACGATAAACGGGGCATTGATTTTATCAAGGCGGTTCAGATCGGTGTAGGAGCGGCCTTGGTATTGTTTGTCATCTGGATAATTCTCCGCTATGTTCTGCATTTGATTTGATATCGGCATAGGTCATACCGTTTTATTATAAAGCTGAATATTTGCGAAAAGGCAAAGAGAAAAATTCCAAAAGGAATATCGCAATGATTTTCAAGAGTCCCCATAATACGTTATAATATATTAGAAATAGCCGCCCGCTATAGATGGAATATCCCATGCCCTCTACTAAACGTCGTAATCAATCCCCGATGACAAAGATACTCAAAGCCCTTGCATCGGATTTTGGTATTGTGACGATTGCAGCAGTGATCATCCTTGGTGTCTATCTGATCGATACGGTTACTCCGCTGGGAGAACCAGTCTGGCTTCTCTATTTCATTCCCCTTGTCCTGTCTTTCTGGTCAGGCAGGTACTATGCAATTCCCGTGGTCTGTGCCGTTACTATGCTCTTCCTGATAGCAGGGTTTTTCCTTTCTCCGCAAGGGATGATGGTGTCCCATGCGATTCTTTTACGGTTAATTTTTTCCCTTGTCTTCATCAGCGTATCGATTATCCTCTGGACGATACGCCGGCGACAGATACTTTGAGAAAGGTTGTGACAAACCGGCAATGCTGTCCGGTTAATCGAAATCCTCATAGAATTGAAAGTCAGCCACAACTATTTCGGTCGTGGAAAAAATTTATTCGGTGTTGATCCCAATAATCTGTCATAGGAATTGAATAATGTTCGAAAAAGTGTAGAGTGCCACTATTTTAAGACAGAAACTCATTCATTTTACAATTTTTAGATTCTTAAAAGGATAGGAACCATCGGGAATACCGTAAAGATCATGTATGAGGTTGAACCGGTTCAACCCTCACTCCTTTTTAAAAACGAATTCTTAATCAATACGCGCACATGTAACTGATACTACTGGCTATTTGACAATTAAGTTATCAAAAGGAAAACGTGAATCACGTGTCCGATCTGCTGACGTATTTCTACCTCTTCCCTCTGGGAATTATCATCGCCATACTCGCAATTTCAGCAGGCATTTCGGGCTCAAATTTCTGGATTCCAGTCTATTTTATCTGGCTTGGAATTGATCCGAAAACATCTTTCTGGCTCGCCCTCCTTACGATGCTCTTTGGATTTGGATCCGGGATTGTCAGGAACCTGAAGAATAGAATGATCAATTGGTTTATTGTTACACAATACCTGAAAATTGCAATCCCGTTTGTCATTGTGGGGACGTTGCTCGTTCCTTTTGCACCGGCAGAACTGCTTCTCGTCCTCTTCGGGAGTTTCGTTATCATCTATGGTGCTTTCCTGATCTATCGTTTCGGGTTGTTTCCCCGGAAAAATGAACCTGCAGTCACGGAGACTGGTGAAAAGATCTACTGGATCCGGGCTGCAATAGCCGGGTTCCTAAAAGGCCTGATTGCTACGGGAACGGGAAAAATAATCATGCCCTGCATCCTCAGGCACTGCAAAATCCGAACACCTGCGGAAGCCGTGGGCTCGACAGTAGTCATCATCTTTGTGGTAAACCTGTTTGCCGTGCTTTTCCGCCTGACCCCCGATTTTATTTCAACCCTTTCTGAACAGAAAAACCTGATTTTTACTATCATGATTTGGGTCGCCCCCGGGGTAATAATCGGCGGCCAGATCGGCCCGGATGTGGCAAAAAAATTATCGAAGAGGGGAATACGGATCTATGTTGGAATCCTGCTGGTATTCGTTGGTATATTGATATATATGAGATCACTTTCCGGGTTTTAATGCGGATACAGGGAATTACGCTGATTTTTTGGCGATACAAATTTTTTTATTTGTCCGCGATAGTCTTGTCCGGTGAAGACCAGCACCCGTAGCCACAAATCCGGGGATTATATCAATGACCTTACGAGGGCAAAGAAACGGCATATTGCCGATGATCTCGCCATAAGATTCTAAAGAATATTACCTCATTGCCGTTGAAGTATCTTCACCTTTGATATGAAAACACACATGATGCTCGCGTGCCTCAAGCATACAAGATGGAAATTCCGAACTGGATTTTCATAGGAAACGGCTCGCACCGTTTTCATGCTGCCGATTGCGTGTGTTATGGAGGGAATCATGCACGTTTTTATGCGATCAACTCGTTCCCCTATGGAACAAGAAGTTTCTGCGCAAATGCCTGGCACTTGAGGAGATGCGGGTGGTCTTTCTCTGACATGTTCCATGCGCCGGCAAATAAGAGGAGTAACGCATTTTCCAGCGCAGCATCGTATTCCTCGGGCTTGCCAAACTTCGGGTCAGGGATCTTTGCAAGCACGCTGGCATCTTCGGGCGGGAAGACACGGAACGTGTCTGGTTGGAGGAATGACTTATCGTAGCGTTCTGCCTGCTCTTTGACGATGGCAAACGCGCACTGTAGAGCGCGTGGCGCACTGGCATCACTCAGGTGCGCGATCGCAGATTCAGCACCTCGTGCCGCAGCAAGAAATTCTCCCTCGGCAAACCGGACAAAAACCACTGCAGCGGAATGGGCGGGCTCAGGGCCTGTTGAGAGAAGCGCATCACCGGTCTTCTTAACATAGGAGTTAAGAGGTTCGGCAAGTTCTTTTTTATCAGGCACCGGAGCACTGGGTGCGCCAAACCGGTACTTGAGCCGCACGAGTAAGATCGTAAGACTCGCGGCATACAACACTTCAAGGACGACCACGGAAAAAGTGTCCAGCGGAAATCCTAAAAAGATGAAGGAATATATCGGTGTGGTTAACGCCACAATATCTTTTCTCGGTCGGATCCACGCGAGATAGGCAAGCACCCATGAGGCGAGCACGCACCCTAACATCGAGATCCGGACGTCAATCTGAACATCAAACATCCAGAAGACAATCCCAAAGAGCGCTCCCCCGAATCCGAGCAGGGGCACCGCATACTCCATCGATCGATTCATCCTATCGATTTTTTCCGTATTATCTGCAGACATGAACACCAGACTACCTGTAAGAAAAAAATTTCATTTTTAATATGAAAATGGCTCGGCCGTTTTTATTGCTATGTTTGAACTGTCATCATCTCATCAGGAGTTAATTTGACGTTACCCGGACCGATCCCGTAATTCAGGGATTATTGATCTTTTTTGGATGTTTTGACCTTCTTAATTGATATACAGTTGATAACCGGTTACCCGGTCACCATATACCGGTGGATAACCTGCCCGAGCACCTCGACCACATCATTCACCTTCACGTCCTCTGCGGGAGTTGTGAACATCTTCACCGAGATCGCACCGGAACGATCTGCGACAAGATACTGGGGACGATTGAGGAACTGGAAATAGACCCGTTCCACCACGCCTTCAATTCTCACTGGTTTCCCAATCATGTTCTCGTTGATCAGTTTGACCCGCACCGTCTTTGCCTCAGCCTCATATATCGGTTCCATACCCGTGTACTGGCTGCGGCTCATGTAATTAAGTGCCATAGGGATCACAAGGAGCATGAACAGAACCGGGATCAGCCAGATCAGCTGTGACCGTATAACGGGGCTGTAAACTGATGCAATGAGTAAAAAGATGGTGAAGAACACAAACACCGCGATCGCGACGATTGAAACCTTCACGTCAACATTTCCAATTTTCATTAAAAATAGTATGGGTGGTTAATCTACTTCAGTCCTGCGATCTCTTTTCTGAACGCAACACAGTAGAAGACACCGACGAAAAATAAAGCGCCTGCAATGTTGCCCCGCGTGACAATTATTACGTTATTGAATCCACACCCTGACCCGGTTTATGCCTGCATTGATCTTTGCTGGATAAGAAATGAATTTCAGAGTGAAGATTCCTGACGGGAGGAAGTACCTGTTCACGATCGAGTCTTCGAGCCCGCTTGAAACAAAAGCCATGATCGGGAACCAGATACCGGAGAACGTAGATCCCAGGGTGCCCACCGAGATCAACACGTTTGTTGTGATGGCGCTCGGAGATCATGGCGACCGCCATATCCTCATAGGCAGCGCCAGGCAGGATCAATGATCACATGATCCGGCAGACCCGGGAATAGATCTGCATAATATCGGTCCGGGTGAGCAACCCAATCATCAGTTCCGGGTGGTCAGGATCGACAACCGGGAGATGGTGGATATTGTGGATCATCATCTGCTTCATTGCATTTTCTATCGTATCTTCCGGGAAAACAACGATAAGTTCGCGAACCATCGCGTTACGTACCGGTGAAGACAGACCGGCGCCATTCTGGACACGGCGGACATCGCCTATGGTAATTATACCGACAAGCCGTCCCTTATCAAGGACCGGAAAGCCGGTATGGGCAGTCTGGTCGATGAACGTGCGTGCGTTCTGGACAGGATCGTCGGGGGAAAGGGTGATCACCTGGTCTTTTGAGATCATTGCATCGCGAACCGGAATATGTTCAAGCACCCGCTCCCCATATTCGTGCCGGTGAGCTTCTGACTGTGCTTTTGTCGGCACCTGCTCCCGGTAAATCGTCCTCCCCCCGGTAATCATGTACGATATCCCGACGCCGCCCATGGCAGGTACAAGGAGCGAGAAGTTTCCCATCATCTCAACAACCATGATAAGAACTGCAATCGGGGCATTGGCAATTGCGCCAAAGAGTGCGATCATGCCGACGATGCCAAAAACCGGTACTGACTGGAGCGGGATAATCGCCGGGAACAGGAGATGAAAGATCATACCGACCGCACCACCGGTTGCTGCGCCGATAGTCAGGCCCGGGGCAAAAACCCCCCCGCTCCCCCCGGATCCAAGGGTGAGCGAAGTCGTAAGAATCTTAATAAACGGGAGAAACAGCAGGACGATGAGAGGTACCATGGTGTAGAGGGAGAGCTGGACAAACCCATATCCCGTACCGAGCCCGGCAAGACCGAGCATTTCCCCTTCCGGGGAAATGAATGAGAGCACAATGACGATGATGCCGAGGATGAGCGCCCCAAGAACCGGCTTTAAGAAAAGGGGGAGATTTTTTTCCTTGAAAAAGCGTGCAAAAACATCTCTCGTGCCGTAGAAAACAAAAATATATAAGAGCCCGATAAGGGCACAAATAATCCCGAGAACGAGGAAAAATGGTATCTGCCAGATGTTCCATGATACCGGCATTAACGCAAATATCGGATCGAATCCCTCGAACAGTCCGAAAATCGAGTACCCGATAATCGATGCAAGAAACGAGGGGATGATCGCTTCAAACTCAAAATCACGTATGTATAATATTTCGGCGGCAAGAACCGCTCCTCCCAGCGGCGCCTTGAAGATCGTCCCGATTCCCGCCCCGATCCCGGTCGTGAGTGCGAGCCTGCGTTCCTTGGGAGACAATTTGAAATAATCCGCAACCATTGAGCCGAGACCCGCAGAGATCTGGGCGGCAGGTCCTTCTCTTCCCGCGCTTCCCCCGGTCGATATCGTCAAGATGGCGGTTATTGCCTTAAGAAACGGAATTCTCCGGCGAATCTTTCCTTCAGTATGGAATGCTTTTATTGCTGCATCGGTCCCATGCCCCTCTGCCTCAGGTGCAAGGTACGTGATGAGCAGCCCGGAGAGCAATGCCCCAATACAAAGGATCGGAATCAAGAGAAAAAGACTGCCCGGCTCCGACCACTGGGAAATAAGCGCAGGGCTCTCCCCTTCGAGCGGCATCTGGTAGTTCAGCAGGTATCCCATGAAAAACCGGGAGCCCCATTTCAACCCTTCGTAAAAAAGAAGCGAGCCAAACCCTGAAATTATCCCAACGACTATCGCGATGAAAAGGACCCGTTTATAGGGATCAATCAGATTCTTGTATCGATACATAAGCAGATGATACTGGTTGGGTCGTTGCCTGTAAGATGTTTAACTAGCTATTCAAATTAATTAAGATGATGATACTATTTAGGTGCACGCGGTTTTATCACATTGCAGTGGATGAGAGATTTCCCTTAAAAAGTGTTTATGGAGATCCCAAAAATAAGATCAAAACAGGAAAATGTAATTGGTACTGGCGATGAGGGGCAGAGTTCAGATCTTCTTTTCCTACCCGGATTTTCCACGTGCAGCTGAGAATGGCACTATGATTTTATCGATCTTCCGGATCGCAACGCAATTGACATTTGGATCGCTGACAAACATGTAACGCCGGATGGCCATTCCCGGGATCTCCACCAGATCCTCCTTGTTCACGTTGTCAGTTGACGCAGTGAACCTCTTCACGGAGATTTCCCCGGAACAGTCTGCCACAAGGATCTGATGACGGTTCAGGAACTGGAAAAGACTTGAGACACGGACGGTCTGTCCGATCATACTTTCGAGGATTTCGAATAACTGGCATTAACGAAGAAATGACTCAAACACTTACAACGGTGAAAATAATACAAAATTCTGAAAAGCAGAGGTTTTTCGAAATCCTCTTTCATTAATCATCGTGATCCGGACATTCTCCTCTTCTGCCTCTACATGGGCGTCAGATCAGAGTAATGACTCTGGCACATATAATTACGCGAAAGAGGAATTACCAGAAGCAGAACAAACAACAGGACATTCCACACGAGAAGGGGTCGTTCCCCGCTGAGAAGAAATATTTCAAATAAAAAAAGAGCAAAGATCCCGAAAACCGCGATCGCGGCAATCAAAACCTTCACTTCGATATTTCCGATCTTCTTCGGAAAAAATGGTAGTTGTTAATCTACTTCAGTGCTGCGATCTCTTTCCTGAACGCAACCCAGTAGATGACACCGACAAAGAACATGCCGCCAACAATGTTACCGATAGTGACAACAATCAGATTGTTTGTCCACATCGAGACCCAGTTGAGACCGGCATTGATCTTGGTTGGGTCAGTGATGAATCCCTGCGTGAAGATACCTGCGGGGATGAAGTACATGTTCGCGATACAGTGTTCGAACCCGCTGGAAACGAACGCCATGATCGGGAACCAGATACCAAAGAACTTACCGGCTGCATCGTCAGCACATATACCGAGCAGGATGGCGAGGTTGACGAGCCAGTTACAACAGATGCCTTTCAGGAACGCAGACCACATGCCCATCATGCCGACATAACTGACCTTTGCGCCTGCAATGGCTATTGCCCTGGTACCGAACGCCGTTACGGTGGCGGTTCCTGCGGCATCGAACGAGACGAATGGCCCGTATGCCATGAAGTAGGCAAACACGATCGAGCCGATGAGGTTTCCGATATACACGAAAATCCACAGGTTAATGACCTGCGCCCAGCTGATCTTGTGGATGAATGCCGCCATCGGGGCAAGCATTGCGTCACCGGTGAAGAGCTCAGCACCCGTAAGCACGATGATGATAAGCCCAACCGGGAAGACAGCTCCCAGAATCAACTGGGAAAAACCAGCGCTGGCAGTGCCGTACCGGAGTGCGGCATCGCTTGCCATGATCCCTGTGCTGCACACTGTTGCGAGGGCACTGCCTATCGCAATGTATGCTCCAGCCATAAACCCACGAAGGACCATGTTCCATGCGGGCAGACCGACTTTGTATTTACCGGCATCTCCTGCCTTTGCAGTTATTGCTACCGGGGGATGAAAAACCATTCTCTTACACACCTCTTGAAACGTTTCAACCTATACGAGCACCGGATGCATCATTCGGTACGAGTTCATGAGATTTTCATTGAACGGTATAGGCACTGAAATACTCGGATTTGACGTTATTAATACCTTTCTAAATGTTTTCTGGTCGGTTTACGCCTGAAACAAAATACCGGTTTTGTGCAACTTCAAAAATAATGACTCTGACGATCACGCAAAAAACTATACCAATCCAATATGTTCATCAGGAAAATACCCTGAATATATGTAGTGAAAACAGTCATGCAGGTGACCCGTGAAGTGTTCTGCGATAACCGGTCCGATCTTTGAACGACACAACCGCACGGATCATGTCGAGTGCCAGGACCGCCTTCTCTCGATTCTTGCACGACTTCCCGCAGATATCCCTCTCCTTCCACCGGTCATCGCCACCCGGGAAGATGTCGAACGGGTCCACAAACCCGGGTACCTGAAATGGCTTGAAAGCCAGTGCGTCCGGAACGTAGACTATGCATATCTTGACGAATTCGGGTGCCGTGGAGGCTATTTCGCGCAGAACACATTCATTGCCGGGTTTATTGATCCAAACACCTACATCAACCCGCTCTCCTACGAAGTAGCGTTGTATGCAGCAGGCTCCTCAATCGCCGCGATGGAACGAGCGCTGGACGGAGAGAACTGCTTTGCGCTCGTGCGCCCGCCCGGGCATCACGCCGCAGCAGACTGGGCGATGGGTTTCTGCCTCCTGAACAACACGGCGGTTGCAGCGGCAAAGGCGCTGACCCTTGTTGACCGCGTGGCAATCATTGACTGGGACGATCATCATGGCAACGGCACGCAGGATATCTTTTACGGCAATGACCGGGTCACGTACTGTTCTGTCCATGAAGAGGATGTCTTCCCGAATACCGGTACTTTTGAAGAGACCGGCACCGGTGCCGGGCAGGGACACACGGTGAACGCACCACTCCAGCGGGGCTGCACGATCGGTGATTATGCCGCGGTCTTTACTGAGATAATTCTCCCGGTTATAGAACGAAGAAAACCGGACTGCGTGATCATCTCTGCGGGTCAGGATATTTTATCCGATGATCCTGTCGGGAACATGGCGCTCGTACCGGCAGATGTCGGGTATCTTACCGGGCTGGTACAGGATACTCTTGACCTTCCCCTTGCGCTTGTCCTTGAAGGAGGGTACGGACCGTCCCAGCCGGAAGCAGTTGCGGCAATTTTTTCCGCGCTCAAAAGTGAGCGTCAAAAGTACTCTCTTCCCCAGCCCTTGCAGAACACCCGGACACGCATCCCGCTCATGAAAAAAATCCACGGGCTTGCATAACGCGAAGCACGTGTCACACCCGTCCCTTTTTTGTGATGTTCTCTTCCGGCACAGGAGTGCCCC
>JAPKXU010000303.1 GCA_026394655.1 Methanoregula sp.
CGTCCGTTCACCTCCTACCACAACTGTCTTGAACAGAAACTCTTCCTCAGGATCGCTCCCGAACTGTACCTCAAGCGCCTTGCTGTCGGCGGGTTCGAGAGGGTGTTTGAGATCGCACGGAACTTCCGTAACGAGGATATCGACACACACCACAACCCGGAGTTCACGATGGTGGAGATCTACTGGGCGTACCATGATTTTTGGGACATGATGGCGCTGACCGAGGATTTCCTCGCGTCAATTGCCATGGAAATCTGTGGGAAGAGCCAGATCTCTTTTGAAGATACGATACTCAATTTCGAAAAGCCATTAAAGAAACTCTCGATGGCGGATGCGGTGAAAGAGTATGCGGGCATCGATATCTTTGCCCATCCGGTTGCGGATCTCAGGAAACTTGCCCGGGAGAACAAGCTTGACGATTGGGAAAAACCCCAGACACAGCGCGAATTCCTCGTCCGTTTCTTTGAGGGAATGGTTGAAGAGAAGTTGATCCAGCCGACGTTTATCTACGATTTCCCGGTAGAGAACTCCCCGCTTGCAAAACGGCACCGGGAAAAGGAAGGATTTACCGAACGGTTTGAACTTTTCATCTATGGAATGGAGATCGCAAACGGGTTCTCCGAACTCAACGACCCGGTCGACCAGAAGACACGGTTTGAGGCGCAGGACGAGAAACGGAGACTCGGCGACTTGGAAGCCCAGATGATCGATTATGATTTCATCAACGCTCTTGGGTACGGCATGCCGCCAACCGGCGGTGTAGGGATCGGGATCGATCGGCTGGTGATGCTCCTTACGAATAATAATTCAATCAAGGAAGTTATCCTGTTCCCCTCGATGAAAAATGTGCAGGCGGATGGGGACGCGGTTGAACCTGAAGGCACACCCGAACCAAAAACGTAAATTTTTCTCTCACATTTTTTTCATGATAACTTCGCGTTTGCCGGGCAGGATGAGTGTCGTGAGTATGAGGTTGTGACCTGAATTAATCCCGAACCCTTTCGCAATCACCCTTCCTCGTTATCCATGACAGAACTTTTATCGCAGCGTTTTCCCAACATCTCTCCATGACTTCCAGTAAAAAACCCGGGAAACACCAGCACCACGAGGTCTTCTCCGCATCCCGCGCCGGACACCTCGATACCCGCCTGCGCCGGTTCATCTACCGCCCCGACCGTCTCGCGGAGAAGTACGTGAACCCCGGTGACCGGGTCCTCGATTTCGGCTGCTGCCCGGGGTTCTTCACCCGCGAGTTCGCAAAGCGTGTCGGGGAGAACGGACATGTCTTCTCGGTGGACCTGCAGGAGGAGATGCTCGATATCCTGCAAAAGAAACTGGGACCCGAAGGGCTCCTGCCGCGGATAACGACACACCGGTGCGCACCTGACTCTCTCGGTCTCCCCGCTGATCTGAACGGGACCTTCGATACCGTGTTTGCCGTCTTCGTTGTCCACGAGGTGCCGGACCCGGAGAGGCTGTTCCGGGAAATCTCTCTCGTCCTGAAACCGGGCGGGACGTTCTTCTATTCCGACCCCCCGTTCATCGTTTCGGGCGGGGAGTTCCGGGACAACCTTGCACGGGCGGAGAAGGTAGGGCTCCGGCTGGCTGAAAGGAGGTTCTATTTCGTGAACCGGGCGGCGGTGCTGATGAAGGTGTGATGTGGGGATCGCCTGCGTATGTTATCAAAGATGAAAAGAAATGTGAAGGAAATTATTTCTTATGCGCCGGCTTTTCATCGTGATGAATCAACCGGCACTTGTTCACGCATTCCCAGTTCTCAGGCAGGAACTTCCCGTCAGGTCCCGTCTTTACTGTAGTGTGGTACTTTTCACCGCAGACAAGGCATTCCATCAGTCCAGACTTCTCATCTACCAGTTTTGTGGCATGCTCTTTTTTGGTCATCAATCGATCATTCGGTGGAATGGCTGATAT
>JAPKXU010000084.1 GCA_026394655.1 Methanoregula sp.
TCGGAAAGATCTATCTTGAACAGACGGGTAACTTTTCCGTGGATACTGTCACGTCTGCTCCGCTTGCGCTGCAATCATTAAAGAGCCAGTCATACGATGCCCTCATCTCCGATTACCAGGTGCCGGAGATGGATGGGATCAAATTTTAAAGACCCTGCGGAAGCATCACCAAAAACTGCCCTTCATCATTTTTACAGGAAATGGGCGTGAGGATGTTGCCATCAAGGCATTTGCATCCGGTGCCGATTTTTATGTCCAGAAGGGTGGCGCCATAAAACCACAGTTTGCCGAGCTGGCGCACAAGATCCACACCGCTGTTGAACGGCAGAAGTTTGAGAAGGCGTATGAAGAGACTCACCAGACGCTCCTCTCGATCATCGACTTTCTGCCGGATGCCACCTTTGCCATCGATGTCGGGTCATGACACTGGAACGTAGTTCCCACGGCGTATTATCTCGATAATGTCAGGATTGTCTTCTCGATATTCAGTTACAAAAAAAGATGTAATCGCCGCCCCACACGTTTTCGAGTATCCAGATTTGCTGCAAATACCACGCTACAATGTATAATGAAGATCTAATACGCCGTAAGGAGTTCTCGTGTTCTTACTGTATACCGGCGCTCCGTCTTTATAGATCTCGACAATGAGGTTATCTGTTGACCCATCCTGCTTCTCGATTGATCCCTCAATCATTCCTTCTGTTGCGGAGATCTGTACCCATTGTTCCTGGGTGCTGTTCAGTTGCTTGTTGAAACCCCGAACACCTACATATCCGATAAAATTATTGGGATACTGAACCCGTACCCATGTACCCGTCTTGGGGATGATGTACTGCGGGATTGCTGTTGTCACCGGAGTGAGAATTGTGGGGGTTTCTGCAAGTATCGTTGGTGATGGAATGGGAGTGAGAGTCGTTGTCGCTTGAGGAGTAATAACCATCGCAACACCCTTACCCGCTGGCGATACTCCCTTTCCTTTCGATAATTGTCCGAAAATAACGACTGCACTAACAATAATAAGGATAACAAGGATGATAGCGACAATGGTGATAACCGGTGAACGTTTAGGAGCCTTTGCAGGTAATGAGGATTCGGAACTCTTGGGAACATAGGGGATGTATTCCGGGACTGCATCACGCAACTTTGGCAACTCCCCGTCAGTCTTGACAAATGCCTGCCCTTGTGCACCGATGCCGGGAGTGTCGCGTCGGCTCATTTGAGCCATCGCTGTTGCAGAGACGGTATGTTCTTTGAGTTTCTTCACCCACTCGTCGTATTCCCATTTTCGTTCGATGCCTGCCTGGCGCGAGAGGGTAAGGATCATCTGGCGCAGGGTGCCATCTTCTGTTAGGAGTTCGAGGGTGACGGTTTGATCCTTCTCTGCATTCTCTCCCGCTTCGATGCTACGGATGGCTGCAAGCGGGATGTTTCTTTGCGGGATAGCATTTTTCCTCGTGTCAGTCAGGATGAGATGGCGGTTTGTAATGGTCGCATCCAAGGGGATGGATCTAACACTGAAATACTTATTCTCAATGACGACAACTTCATCACTTTGCAGATCTACTTTCCCCATAATACTCCGGTCTTTTGTGTACCTGAATTATCACGAACTATATTCACGTTTCTGGCAGTTGGCTTATTATAATTATTGGATCTTATAACTTTGTCGGATCCGTCATCGCACTCAAAATGTCATGAACCGGAGTGTGACAGATTCACATATGACAAAAAATATACCCGTCACAACATATAAGTTCTTACGCGCAAGTGCCACTTTCCCGTTGCACCTCCTGCATGCCATTACAAAACGAGGCAAAAAACGCTATGCCACACATCCCGGGTATCCACAACCGCCTCCATCCTTCCTGTAAGGATCCACAGCCCTATTTTTTTGAAACCGTCATCCCGCAGACATGCATGCAGACTGCTGACAACGTAAAATTTCTTGTAGTTGACACCCCATTCCGCCAGATTACCGAAGTACCGGATTACCGTTTCGATGATATCGAAAAAGATGATATCGTGATCGATATCGGTGCAAATGTCGGGGCATTCTGCATCCGGGCTGCCCAGCGCTCGGCACATGTCGTTGCTGTTGAACCGGTTACTACCGGTCTCCTGCGGGAAAATTGCCGGCTGAACCGGGTACCAGTACGAATTATTGAAGGGGCACTTGGCGATGGGAAACCCCACGAGATCGCGTGGGACGACACGCGGATCATGACGTCCACATTTCCTCTCAAAAAAATTATTGCAATGGCAGGAGGGTGCGACTTTTTGAAATGTGATTGTGAGGGTGCGGAATGGCAGATCGATCCACAGGATCTCACGGACATCCGCAGGATAGAGATGGAACTGCACCTTCCCCCCATCTGTCCATCACCTAACATGGTGCTTCTCGATCAGATCAGCCGGTACTTTGAGTTTTCAATCGACCGGGTACCATGCCATAGTCCACTTGGGCTTTTAGGGTTCCTGCACGCCACCCGGAGGTGAAAGGAACGGAGATCAGTAGTAGAACGGACCGTACCGAATGGGCACTCTTCAACCTGGCACGGAACATCCTATAGGTAAAACCGGTTGCTGAACACGCATCTTGCCGAACAGTTGAACTTTGACAAGGTTCATGAACCAGTTCGGCTAACATGCCTGATGATATACTCATGTGCACCGTTACCCCAGACCAGAAGAATGCAATCCTTGATGAGATCCTTGCCACCCGCCGTTCCCACCGTATGTTTCTTCCGGTCATCCCACCAGAGGACGATATCCGGCGGATCATCCATGCCGGGCTCCTTGCCCCGTATGCTGCGGCAGCCGTAGGGAATACAAAGGATTATTTCCGGCGGTTCTTAGTATTCAGGAATGGTTCCCCGAGCATGACCGCAGTAAAACCGCTCGCCTTTCGCCACGTGGAAACAATGGCAGCAGCGCTCGATCACGATATGTCAGAAAATCCCCTGCTCCGGGCACAGGCTGTAACGTTCGTCCAGCGG
>JAPKXU010000215.1 GCA_026394655.1 Methanoregula sp.
TCAAACCGGAGGTGGACACGCTCGACCTTGCGGTGATCGGAGCTGAATGGGGAGAGGGTAAACGAGCGCATGTCTTCGGCTCGTTTCTGGTTGCCTGCCAGGATAATGGAAAGCTTGTCCCGCTTTCCCGTGTAGCCACAGGGTTTTCGGATGACCAACTCGCCGAGGTCTATGACTTCCTAAAAGACCGCGTGATCTCCACATCAGGGAAGGAAGTGCGGTTCGAACCCGAACTGGTGTTCGAAGTGGGGTACGCGGAGATCCAGGCAAGCCAGAGCTATGAAGGCGGGTTTGCCCTCCGGTTCCCGCGATTCATGCGGATCCGGGATGACAAGGATATCCCCGAGATCGAGACGCTTGATAGTATCAGGGACCGGTACCAGCGGCAGGCAAACACGGCGCAGGCATACAAGGCTTAAAACAACATCCGCTGCGTCCGCAGTTCCGGGATCAGGGTGCTCGCTGGTTGCCAGTGGGAGAACCCGACACGGGCAGACGCCTGCTGCACTGCTTCATCGAGGGATGTGCACGAGACCGTCGGGGAAGCCATCGCTCTTCTCGTCGCCTCCCGTATCACCCATGTGCCCAACGGTGCCCAGTACTCGCTCGATATATGGCGCACAACAATCACGCGGGCAGAGCGCCGGATACTTTTGAGGTATTCGCAGACCGCGAGCCGGGCAGAATAATAGGCACCGGAGATCGGGGAGTATCCGATTTTTTTCATCCCTTCCCGGTCCTCCACAATCACCTCATCATCCCCAGCCCAGAGCGTGTTTCGCCCCCAGATCTCGATCATCTCGTACCGCCAGTCACCCGGCACGAGGATACAGGTAATCCGGTTCCCATAGATTTCACCGGAGAATACCCGGTACTCATCCAGCGGGGGATACCGTGCGATCTCTTTTTTTAACGCTGTCGAGAGCGTATCGTCAACTGCTGTGATCGCCCAGCGGGTGGGAACGAACTTCCGCCGCTTGCCCAATAACCCGGCGGTCATGAGTTTCGTGATCTGGTAGACATCAATCTCCGCATGGCTGAGCTCGATACAGGCATCTGTCGCCCTCACATCTGCATCCGATGTGACCTTGTCCACGATCCGGTCTACTGTAGCGCTGCCAATCACGTCCATTTGCCGGACGGCGCCAGTAAGTCCTACAGGTGCTACCGTCCCGTCAAAGGTCATCGCAAAGGAAACGGGTTTTTCGAATGCGACATCCACATCAAGGGGGCGGGAGGAGAGGGCAATCTCCTGCAGGTTATCGGAGAAACGGTGGACGGTGGCATTCCCCCGTATCGTCCGGGCTCGTATGCCAACGATATCCTCGATCCCAAGATTGCGGGAGAGCCAGTCTGGCGGATGGTCGTTATCGTTTACAAGGAGCGGTCCGCCGTTGACAGCAGGATACCCATAACTCCCGATAAAGACTGAAGGGGAACTTCCCTGATAGCTGCTCGCCGGTTTCAGCGGTACCTGTGCCTGAAACCGGCTGACGATCGGGCAGCGGGGCAGACCACACAACCCCTTCCCCTTACACTGTATGCACTGCATCCCCATCGTCACGCACGTCCCGTACTATCCTCACCCGGTTCTTCACTGCGTGAGTGTACACGTCCAACCCACATCATACCGTGCCCCGCATTCCGGGCAGATGAGGATCACCCGGTAGAGTGCACGGGAGGATTTCATTATGTTGTCTTTGTCGGAATTCGCGCGGATAAATGAGGAGTGAAAGCCATCTTTGTACCCGCATTTCGGGCAGATATGGAGTTCATCTTCAACTTTTATAATCTCAATACTGGGGGGAGGCTCCATGGTGCATCACTCTAAAGACTGATAGGATGATACGGGATAATAATGCTGCTTCCGTGCAGCCGCTTCGATGATCAATACCGCATTCTTTCTTCCGTTTATCGATTCGTGTTCTTTGCGGAAGGATTTGGGGGCCAATGCAAGAGTCTCCTGTATCTTCTCTTCTAAAATCTCTTTTGTGATGCTCCGCCCGTCAACTGCTATGCCTGCCCCCATATCCACGATCTTTTTTGCATTGTTCTGCTGCTCGGGATGGTTCGGGTCCATGATGATGAGCACCGGTTTCTCGAAGAGGAGTGTCTCGTGCAGGGTAGTGAGCCCCCCATGAACGATCGCAATCTTGGCGTTCGCCAGGTGCTCGTAGAGGTTCGCCACATACCCGTGGGATACAAAATTATCTGAGGATCCGGGAAGTTCCGATCCTGTGTAGAAGACATCGAAGAACAGGTCTTTTCGTTCATCAGCGATCTTTCGCAACAGCTGGTAAAGGGGAAGCTTGTAGGGTTCCCCGCCAAAACTCGTAAAGATAGTGGTCCGGGAGTACGTGTATCGCCGGGGGTCAACTTCCAGAAACGGTCCCGTGAAATGATAACGCCGCTCCATCCCCTTCGGGACCACGATGTTGTACTCGCTCACCGTGACGGGCGGGGGATAATCGGGCACGATCACTTGTTGTGCCAGCTTCAGGTAGCGACTGATAAGGAAGTTTAGGATCCTCCAGATGAAATTGGTCTTGCCATTTGGACCGTTGAAGTGGTTCTGGTTCGTGATAAAGACTACAGGCACCCCAAGGAACCGGGCGGTAATAACACCGCCAAACATCGTGTCGCAGACCACGCAGTCAATCTTGAGTTTTTGGATCAGGTACCCGATGCGCAGTCCTGATTGTATCATATCAACGACAATCCATTTCGAACACCAGAGCGTCTTTTTTAGTGAGAAGAACCCGTTCTCTCCTTCAAGACAGACCTCCCGCTGCCCGCGGTGCAGGTTCGCACACCCGTGTTCGTTGATGAAATCGTAGGAGTTCCCGTACGCGACGAAATGGACTGCATGTCCAGACTGCTGGAGGTAATGCCCGAGCTGGATGCAGCGGGACGAGTGCCCCAATCCTTCCCCACATACCACAAAAAGGATCCGCATCGTATGTCCGCCGTAAAAAAAGCTCGTTGCCCCAGTCCAGTCTATTCCGCTGTTATTCGTGAACCGGAGCCACAGTCGGCACGCCCTGTTCTTCCGGAATAATAATCCAACAGACTATGTATGCGACAATCCCGATACCGAGCGACAGGCGGGTCAGTACCACCCAGACAATCCGGATAATGATCGGGTCTACATCGAGATGCACGCCAATACCGCCACATACTCCGCCAAGGATACGCTCGGTCTTTGACCGGTAGAGCCGCTTCATACCAGACAATTGGTTTTTTTGGGGATAAAATATGCGTGCTTAATAGGATTGCATGGATTAACCTGACATTATTACGGGTGAATCTTTCTAAAAGACAGAACGGATAGAACGGGAGGAGGAGGTGATCTCAGCTGCTTGTTCACCGTGTGTCCGTTTCCTGATCTCGTTGTACAGCCTCTTCGATTTTTCTCTCCTCTTTCTCCGCGAACTTCTCTTCTTTCTCTGCCTGTCCGTGGAAGAAGATGTGCTCTATTACGAGAGCAGAAAAGATGCCTACGATGAATGCATTTGCAAGGAGCGGTTCAATCCGTGCACTCATCACGGTCTTTGTGGCAACCGGAAGAAAGGAGATGAGGATTGCAAAGATTAACGAGACTCCGATCACAAGCCCGGAGTTATAGTTGATCCCCCGGGTCCGCTCTTTTGCAAGGTTGACCGATGCTGCAAACATTCCGCCTAACAGGTAGATGAAGAGACACGCGATCACGACTGGCGGGATCGCCATGAGGATGGAGATAACAAGCGGGGAACACCCGATGATGATAAAGAGTATCCCCGTGAGGGCAAGAGGGTACCGGGAACCCTGACGGCTGGCTTGGACGATGTTCATTGAGAAACAGGAATTTGCACACCCAATCCCCCCGACAAACCCGGCAACAACACTGGACAGCCCGGTCACTGCCATACCACGCTGGAACCGCTTGTCCATTCCTTTGGGTTCGAGCTCGAGTTCCATGGATTCGACCGCAGAAAAATCGACAACAAGGAGCGTGAAGTAACAGAAAAAGAACGCGACAATCAACCAGGGGCTAATCTCAAAACCGGACGGGATGATCCCGGTGAACAGCCCG
>JAPKXU010000181.1 GCA_026394655.1 Methanoregula sp.
CGGAACTCTTCGCGGGAGACATCATTTTTTGTGATATGGTTAAGTTCCTCAACCTTCACTTCCGTGGGGAGCCCGGGGCAGTCCCTGCCCTGCGGGAACATGACATTATAACCCTTCATCCGTTTGTAGCGGGCGAAGAAGTCGATGTAACACCAGTTCAAAGCGTTCCCTATATGAAAATTGCCCGTCGGGTACGGAGGGGGAGTATCGATCACAAACTGAGGCTTTTTCGAGTTCCGGTCAAAATAGTGGTCCTCGTCGCGCCAGCTATTCCGCCAGCGCTCCTCCACTACGGCAAAATCATAATTTTTTGGCAGTTGATCAGAGGGTACCATTCCGTATCCGGTAGGTTGTGAAATAAAATATAGTAATCGTATCAATCTTCCGCAGTACGGGTGAAGCAATTGGGTTCCCAAAAAATACAGCCCATTCCAATTTCATGTTCTGTGTGTCAGGGTCACGGGGAGAATCATGTGCGTTTTTTCCAGCAGAAAATACGATAAGACTCTTGACTGTCAAAAACAAATACCTGATCAATGGAGAAGCAGCGGGGACTGGGATATGCAGCGGTACTTGTCGGTGGTGCTACCCTCGTCGAACCCTACATTCATCTCCAGTGGCTGATGGCACTTGTCATCTGCTGCGGCGCACTGCTGCTGCTGCGTTTTTTCAAAACAAAATACCTTACGTACACGTTCTGTATTCTCGCGGTATTGTCCGGTATCGGGCTTCTCCCGTTCTTTGTTCTCGCAACAACCCTCGCGATGCTCGTTCTTGGTGAACTGGTCTTCCAGACAAGGGAAGATGACCTCAATACCTACCTTTACTACGTAATCTCGACTGCGTGGGCGGGTGTGCTTGTCATGGCATACTTAAACGAGAAGGCGATCCTTACGATCATCTTCGGGATCATTGCTGCGGTGCTCCTGAAAGTGATCCTCCTGAAGTACGAGGACTCGCTGGTGCTCGAAGGGATTGGCATCGCGATGACGATGTACCTGATCGAGGAACTCAACTACAAGGCGGATCTCCAGATGGTCGTGATCGCCGTCCTCGTCGCGTTCACGTTCGGGTACTTCGCGTTCAGGGCAAAAACCGCAGACCTCTCCGGGCTCTTCTCGATCTCCCTTGTGGGGATCATCCTCGTGGTCTTTGCTGATGCCCGCTGGCTCCTTATCATGCTGGCATTTTTTATCATGGGCTCGGTTAGCACCCGGTACAAATTTGAATACAAAAAACGGATCGGTGTCGAGCAGGGGCAGAGCGGGGCGCGGGGATACAAGAACGTCTTTGCGAACGGGATCGTTGCCTGCGCCGCTGCCGTGCTCTACGGTGTGTTTGTTGAGCCAATCTTCATTGTCATGTATGTCGGCTGCGTGGCAACAGCAGCGGCGGATACTACGGCGAGTGAGATCGGGGTGACCGGGGGAATCCCCTACATGATTACAACGCTTAAAAAAGTCCCGATCGGCACGAACGGCGGCGTGACATGGACGGGTGAACTGGTTGCACTCATTGGCGGGTTTGTTGTCTCGCTCGTTGCGCTGGCTCTTGGCGTCATTACCATCCCGATGCTTGTCATCTGCACGGTGGCGGGTTTTGTCGGCACCAACATCGATAGTCTTGTCGGGGCTACGCTGGAGAACTCGGGATTTTGCGGCAATGCCGGTACGAACCTCGCGGCAACGATCAGTGGAGGGATCTTTGCCGTTGCGCTGTTTCTGATCTTCCATTAATGGGCAGCCTTTCTTCCGGGATACCATTCCACTGGGTATTTATGCCAGAATATATCGGGGAGAAAAGCCAAAAAAACTGGAAAAAAGTTTAATACTTATACCAGCGTCCCTTGCTGTCGTATTCTCCCGTCTGCTGCTGGATGACGGGGATAGTTCCCGCGATTTTCCGGAAGAAGCATGTCTTGTACGTAATGAGCAGGGGGACGAGGATGAGCACGCCAACAAAGCACACGATGGCGGTGACCCATATCCCGTCGTGCCCTACAATTGTCAGGAACTGTTCAGGGGTTAATGCAGCCATCTGTGTTTCGTTGTATGTAGTGATGGGCTCAAGTTTGGCATAGAGCACCGCCTCCCAGATCATCATAAGCCCGAAGACGACGATAAAACAGCAGGCTGCGCAGACCAAAAAGAACCCGATCACTTCACGTGCATGGCTGCTCGCGAGGGTGACGCTTCGCCGTATAGAAGCAAACACCCGGCAGTCTTCGAAGACTGCGGCAGTATCGAAAAAAAGGGTGAGCAGGATCGCCGGGATCATGATGCAGAGCGAGATCACGGTAAGGATGCTGATATCCGGTGTGCCGCCGATCGCGAGAGTTGCCGCCATCATAAAAACCAGGATGATCATAGTCACGGCAAAGATGATGACAACCAGTGGCAACAGCACCCGGAAATAATACCGGATGCCCTCGCTGACCAACGCACGTATGCCCCCCTCGCCCTTTTTGATGATCGCAAGCATTCCCGCGATAAAAAGGAGGCTTACCAGTCCAAAAACGATGAGCAAACGGCTTGCAAAGAACGTGCCATCGATATCGAGAATGATCCAGAGGCACGCGGTAAGCAACCCGGCAACAACTCCGGGAATCCAGAGCACCGGCAACTTACGAAGAAGCCCGAGCGCTTCTTTGAAATCTTCGAGCGCCATTTTCAACGGACCCTCGGCATGGCAACAATCTCCCGCACCTGCAGGTCAAAGAAGTTCGCTGTGTGCGCCGGGCGGATCACGCAGACAGTATCCGCACCGCTCATCGTACCCCCAACCGCAATAACCTCTTCATCAACGCCAACCGCCCCTTGGTCAGTGACAATCAACACGCACTCGACTGCGACTTTCAGACCGACAGCAACAACACGGCGCAGCGCTTCAGCGATTGCTTCTGTGCGCGATCCGCCGCCAATTTTGGGGGACCTCGACAGCGCACGTTCGAGTCCGGAGAGCGCGTGGGTGCCGGTGATGATCTTTATACCCTGTTTTTTGAGTTCCTCTGCGGTCTTTTGCGAGAACTCCCATTCACCGGGTTTTGCGAACCCGACAACATGAGTGACGACAATAAGATCGAGCCCGTGACCCTTCATTGCGCCAGAAAAAATACGCGCAGTCTCGCCGGAAGTGCTGGCAATGACAATCTTTTTTATGTTCAGTTCCTGTGCCCGCTCGATCGCAAATCGTGCTGCATCCGCCGTGTTTGCCGGACCCGGTGTATCGAAATAATAGCATTTTTTGGCTGTAAACGGCATAAGTACCTTTTAATAAGCAGGCATGAAAAACTTTGTTTAGATTTCAAACAGGCATGAATTCCCATCGTGTTTTTCATGCGGAATTATAATGACAGAATCACTATTACCGGATCTTTCAAAGATTCCGAATGATTTACTGAGGACCCTTACATGATCACCCTGGCACTTGCGGGAAAACCCAACTGCGGGAAGTCGACCTTCTTCAAGGCGGCAACCATGGCGAATGCAGAGATCGCCAACTATCCCTTTACGACTATCAACCCAAACTTCGGCGTCGGGTACGTGCGGACGAAGTGCCCGTGCCATGACCTTCACCTCACGTGCGGGCATTGTGTTGACGGGAACCGGTTTGTCGCGGTAAACCTGATCGATGTTGCCGGGCTCGTGCCCGATGCGCACAAGGGCAAGGGGCTTGGCAACCAGTTCCTCGACGCCCTGCGGCAGGCAGATGCGATTCTGCATATTGTCGATGCGAGTGGCGGGACGGACAGCGAAGGCAACCCGGTGGGAGCAGGCAACCACGATCCAGCGGTCGACATAAAATTCCTCGGGTTCGAGATGACCATGTGGGTGTACGGGATCCTTGATAAGCACTGGACACGGTTGTCCCGGCAGGCAGCGGTCAAGACGTTCTCCATGCAGCAGGGGATTGCCGATGTCTTCACGGGTCTGGGGATCACGCCGGAAGAGATCCGTGACGTGGAACTGGCACTGAAGATAGATCTCGTCCACGCAAACATGGAAGATCTCGTTCCTTTCTGCGCAGAGATTGTAAAGATATCAAAACCCATGCTTGTAGTCGGAAACAAAGTGGACGAAACCCCGGAGGCATTACACGCAAAACTTGCAGAAGCCAAGGTTGCCTTCGCAAGCGCAGCATCGGAACTGGCACTCCGGAATGCCGCAGCGGCGCATGTCGTCACCTACCTGCCCGGCGATGTACAGTTTAAGGTGGCTGATGGCGTTACGCTGTCACCTCCGCAGAAAGCCGGGCTTGCAAAGATTGCCGGCGTGATGAAAGAGAATGCAGGCACCGGAGTCCAGAAAGCGATCAACCGTGCGGTGTTTGAACTCCTTGACCGGATTGTCGTGTATCCAGTGGAAGATGAGAACCATTACTGTGACAAACAGGGGCGTGTGCTGCCCGATGCGTTTCTCATGAAGCGGGGATCAACGCCGCACGATCTTGCTTTCCAGGTACATACCGACATCGGGAAGGGATTTTTGTACGCGGTAGATGCCCGGACGAAGATGCGGATCAAGGAGAACCATATACTCAAAGACGGTGACATCATCAAGATCGTAAGTACCGCAAAGTGAGTGGCAGTTGGCGGGGGATTGCTCCACAGTGTGACGCCCGTCGTCTCGTTGTCTGACAATCCTGCCGCTCTTTGGGAAAATATCCCTTTTTACGCGGGTTTTATCGCTTCTGAAATCAAATTTTCCACAAACCTTTTAAAAGGGAAATGTAAACACAGAACTTACCAAAGAATTGGAAGGAGGTGGATTCATGGGTGGAGAGATCTATCAGGCACAGGTGATCAGGAACTTCTTTGACACCATTACCGTGACAGACAGGAACCTGACACGCATCTACATGTGTGTCATGAGCCTTGCAAAACTCCGCATGGAACCTCCCGAGAAGATGGCTTCCCTGCTCGACCAGTTAAAAAAGAGCAAACTGCATAAGGAGTTGTCTGTAGATATCATTGATTTCGTCTGCGATGCGGCAAACGAGCTCGAACTGAATGCTGTCCAGACTGCATTTGGCGTCAAGGACATAAAAGAAGTGGCACAGGACTTTTCCGGCATCAGCCTGGACAGCCTGTAACCTTTTTTTTCGTTTTGATTTCGTCTTTCAATCTTTTCAGTGACAGGATGTTTTACCGGTTCGCTGTGTTGCGTGCCAAGTCTAATGAACTGCCGCAGGTGCAGCAGCGATCCTTGTGACGCACCTTATCGGGTTCCCGAAGACACGATCTGAAAATTAAAGTGCTGGTATGGAGTGGGGAATTCGGATTAATCCAAAAGAGCCTGAATTCCTGAAATATGCTTCCGCTGCATCGCCCCAATCATTTTGAGTAAAATAGATAATTACTGGAGGTATGTATCGCAGCCATCAGGTTATGCAGATTCCGTGGGTTTACACCAAACCGAGCGCCCTCTTGTATGCGCTGAGGAGCTTTGTGACGTACGACCGGTGCTCGTCCAGAGCCTGCTCATCATCCGGAGAAGCGATTACGGCAACAGCATAGATAAGGACGAGTGCATTGTCGAGTTCGAGCGTCCCGGGGTCCTCAACCTTATCCGGTGGCAGTTTCACTGCGACAAAGGCGCGTTCATTTTCAGAGAATGAGAGGGTAAGATCCGCGTCAACCTGTGAATTGTTCAGATCATCGGCATTTGCCTTGACAAGCATGAGCGCTTTTTTGAGCACGGTGTCACTGTCTTTACTACTATCCGCGGGAAGCAAAGAGAGCGCGATGGTGCATTCATTGATCGCATTCGCAAAGATGCCAAACTTGAACGTAAGAAATGCAGAGGCGATCTCGTGTGCGGTTTTTTCCGGAATGCGTACGTAATACGGTTTCAGCCGTTCGATATATTCCTTGAGAAATTGTTCCATGTTTTGTCTCCGTTATCGTGTTGGGGGGAACCGTTGTTGGCATAGGGGAATCCCGTGCAGGAACCGGTCGTGATGCGGCACCTGACGCGAAAGGTTCAGGTAGTACTTTTACGCAGAATCAGACAAGAACATATCCATTCCAGTCCCGGCGAAGTCTCCATATTACGGGTTTATATGGGAATGACGTCCCAATATTCAAACTACCGGTATGGGCGTATTGTTCTTTTCTGATGTGCATGCCGATGCTCGTGCAATCGCTATGCTTGCTTCCTGCATACGGCGCCCCTTATTTGCAGAATCGTTCGGGCACATCGATCGGATCATCAACCTTGGGGATATCCTGCATCGGGGTACCCACCCGAAAGAATCGATCGAGATCATCAATGCTCTCGCACTGGATTACCTGCTCATCTCAATTCTCGGGAACCATGATCACGCTTTTTTGAATGATATTGTTGTTTCCGGCAGCGATCTGATGAGCGCGGCAAGTCACGAAAAACTGCGAAATTCCCCCCTGCTTTCTATCTTCGATCAGATGCCACTTGAATGGGTGGAGGGCAATATGCTGTGCGTTCACGGGGGACCTTTGAACCTCGGAAACCACATCCTCCGGCTGAAATGCTGGCAACGGCTTTCGCATAACGTCGGGGACTCGTTCACCGGCTATCATTACACCGCACAGATGGCATTTACTGAACTTGCAGAACGTGGTCTTACCCATATGGTCTGCGGGCACCAGCATACACACATCTGTTGCCGGAAGACTGCGGATGAAATCCGCGAGTACCCGATCGATTTTATACCATCCCCTGCCGGGTCGGATAAGGAATGTGCACTTGAAGTGGCAAGGGTGCCCCTTGATCTCCCGGCGCTCTTCCGGATCGGGAGCTGCTATGGGGATGAACCGGAGTTTGCGTACGCGGATGATTCGGCGTTTTCTTATATCCGGATCCTGCAAACAAATCGCTAAGTCCTCCTCATCTGCTATTTTTTTGGAATTTTAAACTTCAGGATTTTAACGTGAAGATAAATTCAACTCGTTTTTTAGAAATATTTATATATCGTGACCACAAAGTGGTAATTATGCCTCGTGCGGGCGAGGGACGTTCCATTCGGATCGATCCCGACGTGTATGAGGCTTTGCTTACGCTCAAGCGTGGCAATATGAGCTTCAGTGATGTGATCGCGCAGATGCTCTGCGACTGCTATGGCTGGCAGGATGCGAGCCCCCCAAACCAGAGCGATCTAACGGACTTCGTTGAAATTGATGGAAAATAAGGAAATGATGCTCAAATAAAAAGATTCAAGGTTCTGGTGTGTTACCCTCCCACCAGATCCGGGTTGTTCATTTGAATTTGCACAGTCTCCCCTATCATCTCTCCCAATTTTTCTTTTAGTTCTTCTTGAATACCGGGGATTGATGCTGCACTTTTATTTCGCCATTCAAGCAATTCTTTTGCTGTCTGTTCCTCATGTGCCAGCATGATCTGGAGTTGGGTGCGCTCGCGCTCCAGTGAGTTCATCTTTGAAATAATCGGGTGAGCCGTGAGGGCTTCACCCATTGCATCGCACTCCCGAGAAACCTCGTGATATCGGGAGCTTGTGGCTGCGAGTCCCGTACAGAACTGCACGGTATCAGCGAACATCGTGCGCTCTTCTTTATTTTTAAGTGATATCTCCTCTTCATTGATCATTCGTTGTGCAATAGGACATGCGGCATTCAGCGCTGCGGTGATCTCTTCAGCAGATGCAACGTGATGATCCGAGAGGCATTCCATCGCCTTTTTGAACGTGTGCATCTCGGCGGTGTGCTGCTGTCGGTTCGCGATCTTCTCAGATTTCCTGAAAACGTGAGATGCGGTCATGGAAAGTGCGGCGTATGTCCGCATCAGTGCGTCCCGCTCGCTCTCAAGTTCGCCGTGCTGCGTCTTCTGGGTGGTGAGTGATTGCATTGCATCATCATTCGCCAACTGCTGCTGTTCCTCGCCAATCGCAGAAAGGCGTGCGGCAATCTCATGAATGCGTATGGTGGTCCGATTCTCCTTTTCCACGGATTTTAGCATATCTTCACGGAGGTCTACAATATCAGTGTAGGATCTTCTCGCAGCCTCAATGAACGTCAACTCCTTTTTGAACGATCCGAGAGCACCCGTCATGACGTTAATCTCCCGTCCGATTGCATCGATGCCGGACTTGGTTGCTTTCATCTCGTTGGGGAATGCCACCATCAGGTAACGACCCTGCCCCCGCGCCGCATTCAGGCATCCCTTTACACTTTCGACTGCCGCTGCATAGAACTCATCAGTATCTTCGGGCAGCTCCTTTGAGAGCGAGGCATTCATAGCCTTCAAAAAAAGCGGGAGGGAGTTCTTTGCGATACTCTTGATCTTCGGGTGGGTTTCGGGATCCTGTTCGGCACCTTTCAGGTTATTCACAATCAATTGCAGGTTTGCAGTGGCATTCCGGATATTGTGTACCGGTGTTTTTGTTTCGGATCGTAACATCTCACGCGCGGTGCGTTCCCGTTCATCCAGCCATGCAGGGATCTCGTCAAATGCAAGGGAACTCGGACTCTCTTTCTTTGTGGCAAGGATATTTTTAAGAAATTTCAGCATGGGGCACTCCGGCATTTTTTATTTTTAGAACTCTGTACATGCGACCGGGGGGCATTAATGATCGTCCTGCGCGATCTGGCACAGTCGTTTAACCCCATCGATCTCGCGGATCACTTTGACGACAGCGGGAGGGACAAGCTCTTCCCATTGTTCACCTGCCAGCATGCGGCGCCGGATTTCGGTACCGCTGTGCCGGTCCCGTTCATACATGGCAGGAGACTGTACCTTGACACCGGCTTCACGGAAGAGCCGGACTACGAGCGGGTTTGAGGAGTAACAGAGATCAAACGGCGGTGTCATCGAACGGACGTGTGCCGCCCAGAGCGCATTTCGCTGGATATCCTCAATAGGGATCACGTAGAACGGGCAGCCCAGCGATGCAAGCGCGCGGGTGATCATGAGCACGCGCTCACCGGAAGTGAACGGATTTTCGATCGTATGGGAGAGTTGCGCGCTCCCGACACCGATGATGATCTCATCTGCTTCCTGTGCGATCCGTTGAAGGACTGTCTGGTGCCCGTTGTGGTAGGGTTGGAACCTTCCAATATAAAATCCGCGTTTCATGGAAGTCTGCTCCCGTTGGCTATCTGTGCTGCAAAGGCTCCGGCGGTAAACCCGGCATCGATGTTGACCACAGCAATCACCGAGCATGACTGGAGCATGCTCGCGAGGGCTGCCCGTCCTCCACCCATGTACCCGTATCCCGTGCTGACAGGAACTCCAATCACTGGTTTGTCAACAAGTCCTGCCACCACCGCAGGCAGCGTTCCCTCCCGCCCGGCGCAGACAACAAAGACATGCGCAGCAAGCATCGGTTTTAACGCAGGAAAGAGCCGGTGGATCCCCGCCGCACCAACATCATAAGCGGTGAGAACTGCACAACCCATCTCTTCTGCGATGATCTTCGCCTCTTCAGCGACAGGGATATCGGAAGTTCCAGCCGTGATGATCGCAACGATCCCCCCGGTTTGTTTTGGCGCATCCCCTTTTTTTAAGATCAGAACCCGCGCCAATTCCCGGTGTTCTATAATGATCCCGGAACTGTCACAGAGTTGTTGAACCTGCACAACCTGTAAAGGATTTACACGCGTGACGACGCAGCGCCCGGCAATCTCTGCATGCCGGACAGCAATCTCCGCAAGCTGTACGGGATCCTTTCCTTCAGCAAGCACTACTTCCGGCATCCCGCACCGCACCTGCCGTCCAAGGTCAAGACATGCAAAATCTCCCACATGCTCCATACGGAGCCCTTCGATCTCGCGTGCGGCATCTTCAAGCGAGCACTCACCTTTTTTGTACCGGGCAAGCACACGAGAGAGTATCTGGTTCGGCGGCATAGATGTGATAATACAGATATGGAGAGGCGTATTATAAGTTAGTTCATAGTCATGTCGTATCTCATCTATGTTGCCATGTTTGGAGCGGCTGTCGTAATATTCCTCTGGCTGCGTGATGCACGGATTTTCTTCAGGACGGGTCTTCCCGGCTACCGGAAAGCTGCGTACTGGGGCGTGCTGTACGGCGCCCTTGCAACATTTGGCATGATCTGTACGATCGTCTTCGCTGCATTTACCGAGATGATTGGTATCGGGCTCGTAATTGCCTCGCTGTATTTGCAGGCACGGCACGAACGCGAGCATGTCTGGAAGAACGAAAGCACGCTTGAACGGTTCCTTGGCAGCGTCCCGAGACCCAAGGCGAATAAGAAATAATGACGGACGATAAATACAGGTAGGGATTTTAAGAGGAATTTTCACATGCTCCAGAAACCGAGAGGGACCCGTGATTTTTTACCGGACGAGATGGAAGCGCGAAGAACCGTTGAGTGGAAGCTGCGTGAGGTGGCGCGCCGATTCGGGTACCGGGAAGTCTGTACTCCTGCGTTTGAAGATCTTGAGCTCTTCACACAACGTTCGGGAGAAGGGATCACGAATGAGATGTACGTTTTTGAGGACAAAGGCGGAAGGAAGCTTGCGCTGCGCCCGGAGATCACAGCTGCAGTAATCCGGATGTACATCAATGAAGCCAAAGTCGCACCAAAACCTCTCCGCTGGTGCTACTTCGCCGACTGCTTCCGGTACGAACGCCCGCAGAAGGGACGGTACCGGCAGTTCTGGCAGTTTGGTGTTGAGCTGATTGGCGCTGACACCGCAATTGCGGATGCCGAAGTCATCATGATTGCCGCTGAAATGCTCAACGCAACCGGTGTCACCTATGATCTCAAAGTAGGGCATCTCTCGTTCATGAAACAACTGCTCCGGGATCTTGAACCCGCCGCGCAGCGCCGCGTGATGGCGCATCTCGACAAGAAGGATTTTGACGGACTGGGACAGACCCTCGCGGAGATGGGCAAACCCGATCTCGCACAGTCTCTCACAAACCTCATAAGTTGCCGCACTCTTGCGGAAGCGCTGGAGATCGTGGGGGCAGTCCCGGGCGAGGAGCGCATTACCCAGACGCTCGGGATACTTGATGCTGCGGGTGTACGATATTCACTCAACTTCGGCATCGCGCGTGGTCTGGACTACTATACCGGCATGGTCTTTGAAGGATTTGCCCAGAACCTTGGGGCAGAGAACCAGATCCTCGGCGGAGGCGCGTACCGGCTTGCGCATCTTTTTGGTGGCGATGATGTGGCATCCTGCGGGTTTGCGATTGGGTTTGACCGTGTGATGGTTTCGCTGGGTAATGTGCCGCCCAAAAAAGACACGGTTCTTGCGATTGTCTGCACAAACGAAGGGAGGAGGCGCGCGCTCGATGTTGCCCGTGCATTCCGTGAAACCGGGATCCGTACCGAAATGGACCTGATGGAACGCGGGCTTGGCGCCCAACTTGCACATGCCTCAAAAACCGCAGACTATGCAGTAGTTATCGGTAAGCGCGAAGCGGAGTCCGGAGAGGTAACGCTGAAAAACCTGCATACCGGTGAACAGAAAACCCTTGACCTTGCCGCGGCAGTAGCCGAGGTGAAAGCGTATGGTGCTCGCTGACGAGCTCGCCAAACAGCAGCGCAGCATCAGTGTCGCGGAATTTTTTGAGAAGAACAAACACCTGCTGGGATTCGATTCACCCACGCGCGGTGTGATTACAACCATCAAGGAAGCGGTGGATAACGCGCTGGATGCCTGCGAGGAAGCACAGGTACTTCCCGATATTTACATCAGCATCAAAAAGACCGGTCCCGATATTTTTCGGATCATCGTTGAGGACAATGGACCCGGTATCGTCCCCGCGCAGGTGCCATATGTCTTTGGCAAATTGCTCTACGGCTCGCGTTTCCACCAGATCAGGCAGACGCGCGGGCAGCAGGGGATTGGGATATCAGCAGCGGTGCTCTATGCCCAGCTAACCAGCGGTCTTCCGACAGTTGTCATCTCCCGCACCGGAGTAAAGGAATCCGCGCACAGGTTCGAGATTGCAATAAAGATCGAGACAAACGAGCCGGATATTATATCCACGCAGCTGTTTGAGTGGGACCGGATTCACGGGACACGGGTGCAGATTGAGTTCAAGAGCACGATGGCGGCAAAGAAAAAGCTCCTTGAATATCTCAAATATACCTCTGTTGTCAATCCCCACGCACGGTTCCGGGTCGAGATCGAGGACGATGCCTTCACGTTCGAACGGGTGAGCCAGGAAGTAATCGCGTGTCCGGTAGCAGTCAAGCCTCACCCGCATGGTATCGAGTTCGGGCAATTAAAAAGGATGGTTGTGGCAAGTGACCAGAGACTTGCCGATTTTTTAATGGAAAATTTCAGCCGGGTCGGGAAGAAAACTGCACAGGAAATGTGCGATAAGTCCTCCCTTAAGGCAACGGCAAAAGTGTCAGGGCTTTCCGCAGATCAGCTCAAAGTGCTCCTTTGTGCCCTGCAGGAAGTCTCTGTGCCAGCCCCGCTCACCACCCAGTGTCTCTCACCGATTGGTGAGGAACTGATCCGGCGCGGGCTGGACAAGGAGTTCCAGATGGACTTTGTGACGGCACGCACCCGCCCGGCTTCTGTCTTCTCCGGGCACTCGTTTGTTGTCGAAGCGGCGATCGGGTATGGAGGGAAACTGCCCTCTGAAGGAAATGCAATTATCCTCCGGTTTGCCAACCGGGTCCCGCTCATGTACCAACAGGGCGCGTGCGCGATCACCCAGTGCGTTACAAACGTCAACTGGAAGGCATACAACATCACCCAGCAGGGGCTCCCGATGGGACCAATTCTGATACTTGTCCATGTCGCCTCCACAAATGTACCCTTCACAAGCGAGAGCAAAGACGCGATCGCGAGCATCCCGGAGATTGAAAAGGAGATTGTGCTCGCGCTGCAGGATCTCGGGCGGGATCTCAAATTCTTTGTCTCCCGGAGGGACCGGAACAAGGTTGCGGAAGACCGTGCACGGGCAGTCTGTGCTATCATCCCGGAGATTGCGGCGAAGGTGAGTGAGATCGTGGAGAAACCGGTTGTCGATACCTCCCCGATTGAAGGAAAACTTATGCGTAAGCTGATTGTCAAGCGATCGACACGCGATGGGATGGTGGTGATCGAACTGAACAATTATACCGCGCACGAAGCGGAGGTCTCGATCTATGACATCTCGGCGGACGCAGCAAGCGGTGCGGTGCCAAAACCTGATTTTATGAGTGAGGTAGATGGGCAGTTCACAAAAGTCTGGAAAGCGACCATTCCCCCGCAGACGGTGTGGCGTGTTTCATATGTCGGCAAGGGTGGGGGCACACTTGATATCCGGGGTATAGAAGATACCAAAAAGATGGTGGTGGATCTCGATGTCTAAAGAAGAACTGGACAAGCGCTCGATGATGGCACTGCTGCGTATAGCCTCTGCATGGTACGACCAGATGAAGGCAGGAGAGATCCCCTCTATCTCGCTTCCGACACGCACGAAATACAACATCGAGTATGATGACGCAAGCGAAGTCTGGAAGTATGGCGATAAGGAGAGCCTGCGCACCGCTGCCTCGGCAAAGAGCGCGACGCATCTCTTAAAGATGGCATACGTGATCGGCTTCATCAAGCAGCAGCTGAACGAGAACCGGTCCTCGACACTAAGAGAAATGTATTATATCTCTGAGGGCTGGAAGCGCGCAAAGTTTGGTGCGCAGGATGAGAGCAACTTTTTAATCGAGGACCTTGAGATCCTCTCGGATGTACCGCGCGAAGGATTCCACCTCCATCCTGAAGAGAACGGAGCGTCAATTTATGGACCGATGCGAATCCGGGAAGAGACCCGGCGGGGCATGAAGACGATTCACTGCCAGGATGATGTCGGGCAAGCGGGATATACCATCCCCAACAACGTGGAAAACATTGAGTTTGTGGACAACGATGCGAAGTTCGTGATTGCC
>JAPKXU010000204.1 GCA_026394655.1 Methanoregula sp.
AGGCTGCGATTCCCCGCCCGGGCCGAAATCACATGTCCCAAACGCGAAAAACCATGTCTCTAACGTCAAAAAATTTCCGGTTGTCGCCGGTTCGGAACATGTCTCACTCAGGTCTCACTGGATTGACGATCTCGCCCCCCACTGGCCTCCAGCACCGGAACGAGGGGAAGAGTGAAATTCGGGGACCGGCATCGGGAGCTGAGATCCTGGCTGGCCAAAAAGCGAGAGTCACCCGGATCTGCCCGTTACAGGCTTCGATTGCCCTCCCGGGCCGAAATCACATGTCCCAAACGCGAAAAACCAGGTCTCTAACGTCAAAAAATTTCCGGTTGTCCCCGGTTCAGAACATGTCTCACTCAGGTCCCACTGGATTGACGATCCCGACCCCCGATGGCCTCCAGCACCTGAACGAGGGGAGAGTGAAATTCGGGGGACCTGCATCGGGAGCTGAGATCCTGGCTGGCCAAAAAGCGAGAGTCACCCGGATCTGCCCGTTACAGGCTGCGATTCCCCGCCCGGGCCGAAATCACATGTCCCAAACGCGAAAAACCATGTCTACGTCAAAAAATTTCCGGTTGTCGCCGGTTCAGAACATGACTCACTCAGGTCTCACTGGATTGACGATCCCGGCCTCCAATGGGTTCCAGCCTCTGAATCTGGGGAATCAGGTGGGGGCTCTCCCTCAACTATCGTTACACTCGATGGCAGTGACCTGGGTCAAGGCGTGGATCGAGAAGTACCTGGACCGGATGCTCGCCGCACAGAAAGCTGAACGGGAAAATGCTATCGCGGCGCTGGCGGTTATGAACGAGAAGATGGATCAAATTGAAAGGAATCTGGAAAATATCGAACGCATACTTGAGAAGGTGGCGGATTAACTTCAACGATTTTTTGTGAATTGGAACCAGATGAGCAGCGAAGAACTTCCAAAAATAAATTTTCATCGCCCGGGAAATATTGGCCTCGTGATTTCGTTGGAAATGAAAACTTTTTAAAAATTTAGCAGATGCCGGGAATCCCAATAAATTTTATATGGTCAACCTGCATAAGTTGACTTATGCTTCTGCCCATGGACGAAAAACAGTTTGCGTTCTGGAAGATGCGGCGCAGCGGGACTCCTAATATTACTACCGCCAACCTTCTGGGGATTTCCCGGCAGGCTGTTTCCAAAGCCATTCTCGTAATGGACCGGAAGATAGAATCGGCACTCCGGGATATGGCGCAGGCAAACCAGATCGCGATTGAGAAGATCAATGTTGAGCGGGGGATCCTGCTTGGCCTGTCAATACCAATTCAGACTGCTGCGATTATTTTCATATCCGAAAAGCATGGGATTCAGGTATGGTACGATCATGACGGCGACTGCGGCACGTGCCAGCGATACACGAAATGTATCGAACTGCTCTGGGACTATTCAGCAGAGCTCGGCATCCGGCTTGAGAAAACCGCTGATCCGACGAAGATGGCAGAAGAACTTTTTATGAAAGTGAAGGCGTTGGCATGACAGCACGTATTTCTGACGTTGTCCGTGGATGGCTTGGCTGGTGCCCGAACAGAATGATGGCGCCGCGTTACAAAACGCCTCGGGCAGACAATCCCGTATCGTCGATAATTCCGGGCGACCGGGGATATACGATGCAGGACGTGATTATGGATTATGGTTCAACCGGAATGTCGATACCCCTCTTTACAATTATCCTTGTCGGTACGATCACGGGATTGTTCGGTATCATGAGATACGGTCTTTTTGAACACTGGTCTTCTCTTGGAATACTGATGCTGGGCATCTTCATTCTTGGTGTTGCTGTGCGGATGGTTCATCAGGATATTAAAAAAGCGACGGTCGAATTTACCCCGGATACCATCACCGTCCGGCAGCCTCTCTTCTGGCAGGTTATCATCGCAAAAGATGCGATAACAACCATCGAGGTCCGGAAAAATGTCCACCATTCGCACCGATGGCTTTTTCGTGGAGCGATGGTGATCTTTTTCTTCGGTGTCATCCCCTCCATTCTGTTCAGCGGGCATTCACTGTTCATTTCCCGAATTATATCCCGTGTCTCCTTCACGGTTTTCGTGGTGTACTACTTGGCGGTCATCGTGTTTTTCGGATTGCTGTTCTATCACGGGTATATCAGATCACGTTATTCTCACGTACTTGCGATATGCACAAACACCAAAAAAATCGTCGGCTTGTATGTCGATGATTCCGGGAAGATGTATGATATGGTGTCCGCGTGGCGCATGGGAGCAGCCTGACATGCAGATTGCACGAACAATCCGGAAATATCTCGGCTGGTGCCCGCAGGCTCGCGCACTCCCGAGGCAGCCGCCGGTACCGAGAGATAATTTCACCGAAGATGTTCCGTCGCAGGGGACCGGGATGCCGGCACGTACCGGAAGGCTGCAGCAGTACAGGTACCAGGTGCTCATCCTCGCGGTCTCTTTCACTCTTGCCGCCATACCGTTCGTGGCATTTTTCCAGACGGACTATCTCACGAGGCTGATACTGTACACCGGAATAATCGCAGGACTGGGAATCTTTGCCTTTTTCGGGCGGTGGCTCTGGAACAGCTTCGAAATGCTGGAGAAAGGGAAGACGCTGGAGACCGGGCCGGGGGAGTACATCATTTCGTTCTTTATCGCCGGCGCAATACCGACGGGTGTCGTTCTCCTCTTCGTGGCAGCGTTCGCGATCATCCAGTTCGCAGGAGCGCTGGCGTTCCCCGCGTTCGTCACGGGATTCGCCTTCGTTCCGTGGTACGTGGTCACGCTGATCGTGCTATGGGAAAAGAGGACGGGGTGCAGCCTGATGTTCGACAAGAAGGCTCGTTCGTTTACCGCAGTGAGGTGTTCCGGCTATGCACATCGCTGAAGTCTTCCGGCGTCACCCCGGCTGGTGCCCGAATGCGCGTGGACTATGCGCACAGTAACGGCGGTGATTACAACACCGCTGGTCACCATTCATCCTGCACAGCCTGATGGTGTGACCAGAGGTTCGAGACGGATAAATCGTAGGTTCAATCTGGCGATAGGAAGTATAAAAATCCTGATCAGGAACAGGCAGTTGCTATGTTTTTCCTTCCTGACAGATCTTGTGATGCTGAGGTGGCGGGACCATCGTAAGCTGTGAAAACGTAGTACGCCCGGTCATGTTCACTCGTCCTCACTCCGCGCTGATGCGCTTCGTTCCGGCTCGCTTCACATCACCGGGCTGCTTTTGTTTTCGGTGTACCGGGGAGATAATGACGCCCCTGGCTTGTCGCGTTGCTCCTGCGCCAGCGGCTGCTCTCGCACGCTCCTCACACCATGCTTCGCATCGCGTTCTCGCTGTTGGAAAGATCATCGCTTTACTGCCCTCAGTCCGTTCCCCACCGCGAGAAGCTCGGAAGCCTCATGGAAGATCACCGCAGCAGTTACACCAAGGATACCGGCAAGTGCGGTTGGGATGAGCACCGCGAGCACCGCAAGTGAGAAGACGATATTCTGCGTGGAGACGGACCGGGCCTTCTTCCCGAACGCAATGGCTTCCGGTACCTTTGACAGATCGTCAGCCATCAGCGCAACGTCAGCCGCCTCAATCGCCGCATCTGTCCCTATCGTCCCCATTGCGATACCGACAGTTGCCCGGGCGAGTGCCGGGGCATCATTGATACCATCGCCGATCATCACAACCGCACCATATTTCTCCTTGAGCGATTCGATTGCAGCGGTCTTGTCCTCCGGTTTCAGGTCTGCCCGGATATCATCGATCCCGAGATCGGCGGCTACAGCCTTTGCGGTAATCTCGTTGTCACCGGTCAACATGATTGTCGCTATTCCCATCGCGTGGAGCTGGTCGATCATACTCTTTGCATTTGACCGTACCTCATCCCGTACCGCAATGATACCGAGAACCTTCTCCTGTGTTCCAGCGAACATGACTGTCTTGCCTTCAGCACGGAGCCGGCTGATTTGACGTTGAATTTCTGCATCCGGTTTTATGCCGGTAAAAAATTCCGGTTTTCCCACATAATACGCCGTTCCGTTGATGGTTGCTGTTGCAGCCTGCCCGGGAAGAGCGCACTGGCCCATCGCAGGTGCAGGCTGGATACCTGACATCTCGGCCCGCTTCACAATAGCCCGGGCGAGCGGGTGATCGGAGCAGCGTTCGATAGTATATGCAATCCGGAGGACCGCTGGCTCATCACCGTTCAGCGAGATAATGTCGGTCACTACCGGCGTGCCGGTTGTGAGCGTCCCGGTCTTGTCGAACGCGACCGCCTTTGTCTTCCCGAGATTCTCAAGATGTACCCCTCCTTTGATGAGAATGCCGTGCTTCCCTGCCGAACCGATTCCTGCTGCAACGGCGACCGGTGTGGACATGACGAGTGCACACGGGGCTGCCGCAACGAGGAGCACGACCCCTCGTATGGCGAGATCATTGAACGGAATACCGAAAAACGGCGGGACAACGATGAGAATAAGCGATACGAGAAGCACCGCCGGAGTATATTTCCGCCCGAACTGTTCAATGAAGAGCTGGGTCTTCCCCTTCTGTTCCTGCGCCTCTTCGACCAGGTGAATCATCTTTGCAAGGGAATTATCCTTGAATGTCGCCGTTGCCCGCACTTCAAGGGCACCATCGATGTTGAGCGTTGCAGCGAAGACTTTCATACCTTCCTGTTTTTCAACGGGGACGGATTCACCAGTGACAGCAGATTCATTGATACTGGACCGGCCTTTGACAATGATCCCGTCAGTGGGTATGCCTGCCCCGGGTTTTACGAGAAAAATATCCCCGGTCTTGAGCAGTTCAGCAGGGATCACTTGCTCGGTTCCCTCCTTGATGAGGACAGCCCCGGTGGGTGCGAGATCGAGAAGTTTCCGAATCGATGCCCGCGTCCGGGCGTAGGTCAGTTCTTCCACACCTTCGGCTGCACTGTACAGGATAACCAGTGCCGCTGCTTCGTCCCAGAGCCCGAGCACGATAGCTCCAACCGTGGCTGCAAGCATCAGGATTTCAATTTCGATCTCCCGCTCGTTGATCAGTTCTTCGATTCCTTCACGGGTCCAGTGGTAGGCCCCGATAGGAATAGCGATAAGAAAGAAAAGATTCTCAACCGATACAGGTACCACACCAAGATGACCGAGGATAATACCTAATCCTGCAATCACTCCCGCTATCAGCGCATTACGGAGCGGGGGATGACCGTACCACGCACCGTCGTCCCCGTCATCGCATTTTTTCGAACATGAACAACCCATGATATGATACTCCGGATGGTTACTGATAATTTCCTGATAGATAGTATCCGTTTAATAGTTGATAAGCAGAAAAGTAACGCAACAGGTAGGTAGTATCCGTGAAGAAACCTCCAGCCGTGACGAATGATATATGTTTCTGCCCGTTGTTTGGTATCCTCGATGTGATAGCGAAGAAGTGGGCGCTCCTGATTATCGCTATACTCGGTAACGAAGGGGAGAAGGGATTCAACGAACTCAAGAAAGAGCTCGGCCGCATCAGCCCGAAGCCCCTTTCGGACACGCTGAAAAATCTTGAAAAGATTGGGCTTGTGAGCAAGAAGATCATGGAGACCTCACCGCCAACCGTGAAATACTCGCTCACATCCGATGGTCGTGAATTGCGGGAACACCTGATCCCGATGCTGGTCTGGGTATCGAAACGGGGCGGGGAGTAGATGCCGGGCTGCCCGATACGAGCGGAAAAACACTGAAAACGGGGGGATGAAATCTCTCTTTATACGTCATCTCTCCCTTTTAACTACATGATGCAGGCTGAGGATTCAGTTATTCCTCCTGACATGATAACGCTCGGTCAAGTTCACTCATCTTCGTTCCGCACTCTCATCGCTCACTGCACTCCGGTTCGCTTTACATCACCGGCTGTTCTCACGCAGGGATCTGTAACATCACGGAGTATGCCTGTGAGGTCTGCGGGGAAAACCGGGTTGTTGATATCATCGGGGGACTCCACCTCCTGACCCCGGATCAAATCCGGATGAAAAAAACGGGAGAGTACCTTCGGGATCTCCACCTCAAAGCCCTGCATGCCTGCCATTGTACATCGCTTATGGCAAAACTTGCGCTTGCAGACAGTTGTCCTCTACAGGAGGTTGGCGTGGGGATGAAATATGAATGGTAGATTACA
>JAPKXU010000055.1 GCA_026394655.1 Methanoregula sp.
GACTGCCCCGATGATCTCAGAGACTCCCTCTTCACAGCCCGGTATACTCACGTATACGTCCCGCCAATACCATGAATTACCGTCGAATAGGTTGCATTCGATGCGATCACGTTTATATCGTATGTTGACCCTAATTCGTCAGAGCCATTGATGAGAATAAAACTCTCGGTAGTAGTATTGCCTGTCTGGGTATGGGGTATGCCGGCAACCATTGCTGTATAATTAAAGTAATTCTTCCACATCTCCCGTGCTTGGGAATCTGTGGTATTGATGCCAATCCGGATCCATTTGGTGTTTGCCTTTCCTGTCACATAGGGCAGAGCGTTATTACTCATCAGGGTTGTTTTGATCTGGACAGGACTATTCCCTCCGACAATGCCACGGGTGGTCTGGTCAAATGTGAGGGCATTGATGTTTACCGTGACAATATTATTATTATACGAAAATGTGATCTCCGGGGGGAGCTTGTAGGTCGAATTACCGTCATCCTGCACGATGAATACCCCCCCGAGTTGGTAATAGTAATTCTGTGAGATCCAGTAATTATTCTGTGGACGGTACTCGAGTGCGCCCAGAGGGATGGGGGTAATCGTATAGGGAATTTCGGTGAAACTATAAGTGATGTTCCCGGTGGCACTGATTTGTGAATCGGGCGGTTTGTCACTGGTCAGACTAATGTTTCCGGGCGGCTGGATAAACGATTTCAGCCCGTATGAATCATCCATGAGATCAATTGTGTAGAGTTTAATGGAAGCGACATTCCTGTAGACGGCATAGCCTTGCATCGTGGAGAGATTTGATTTGGAGATTGTGATGGTAAGATCAGATCCTGTGTAATTGGACTGATATGCCGAGGATTCGTTGTATTTAAAATAGGATACTTTCGGGGTGATGTTTATCATTGCCACCCAGTTTGTGCCAGTGACGGTTGTACCGAAGACCTTGTCCGGTGCAAGATCACCAATCCCAATGTTGGATACATTGACATAGATGTGGCTCGGCGTATAGTTAAACTGGAGTGGTGTGCCAGATGCAGGAAAGTCGCTTGCTGAACGATTGGAATCGGACTGGATAAGCGATTGTGATAATATCGTCAGCATCTCCGGTTCCGTCGTCCGCTGGTTGATCGCGATTGTCCCGCCGGATTTCACAGGGCTCATAATCGGTATGAGGCTGTTCATACCTGTAGAGTAACTCCCCCCGGCTCCAAGGGTAAACGAGTCGGAGAGCGTTGTGCCTATTTTATTATTGGTATAGAGAGAGTCCAGTCCGATCTTATAATCAACAAACTGGTCTTTTATGTCATTCATGTGGGCGATCTCATTGTCACGCCCCTGCGCCGGGATCCCGTACAGCATATAATTGGCGAATACAACCACAATGATCCCGAAGATGATTACAAACCCGATCACTTCGGAGAGTCCATCGTCACGATGCAGCCGGGATTTTTGTTTCTGCGCCATCTCGTATGATTCGTTGGGGAATTTTTAATATAAAGGTTGGGATGCAAGGCACCTAAGATATATGCGGAAGTTTGCGAAAGACGTATCGCGATGCGTCAATTGTGCAAGAGCTGATTGCACAAATTCCCTCATGATTGTTGAGGGATCCACAGACGGATTTCTCCGTGGGTTCGCAGATGGAAATGGGAAGCAGGGTTACTCCCCCTCATTTTGTTCCGGGAAACCCGGCATCTTTTGCACAGTCGTGTCCTTAACCATACTCTTATTGTACTGGAATCGCCAAACACAATAATAAGAAAGTGAACGTATGCCAGAACTCGTCACATCGCGCCGGCGCAAAAGTCCTGTTATAAAAAAAATGGAAGCGGCAGCCCCGGCTATCCGATCACAGTTCGGGGTGACAAGGATCGGCATCTTCGGTTCGTTCGCCCGCGGTGAGCAGACCCGGAAAAGTGATGTGGACGTGCTTGTGGATTTTGCTGAAGGGTATGCAACGCTCAAAAACTTTGTTGGACTTGCCGATCGCCTTGAAGCGCTCTTCAAACGGAAAGTGGATCTCATCACGGTCGAAGGGGTTGACAAGTACATCCGTCCGAAGGTCGAAGCTGAGGTGATCTGGGTTGAAGGATGATACGATCTACCTCCGGCACATCCTTGACGAGATCACGTTTCTCTCCCGAATATCGCACGAACGAACACTTGATGACCTTATCAGCGACGATTATTTCTCTCACGCAGTCCGGAGTGCAATCGAAGTAATCGGGGAAGCAGCAAACAATGTACCCGATCAGATCAAATCAGATAGCCCGGAAATACCGTGGCGGGAGATGGCGGTACTCCGTAACCGGATTATTCATGGCTATTTCAGGATCGATTATTCCATTGTCTGGAATGTAATCGTCCGAGATCTCCCTGAAGTAGAACCAAAAATTTCTGCACTTCTCAAGAGATTGAACAGCAGATCTGGATAATAGTATTCTCCCCCTCACACTTGACCCCCATCTCCATTTCTCAATAAAAACCGGACTTCCCCCCCCTTCACCTGCCGGCTGCTCCCGGCAATCCTCACGTCACTTCAAATCCGTATGGTCGTATGTCGGAGGAACCATCCGGGTTCGTGACTTTGATATCATAAAACCTGTGCGAGGGACTGACGGGTAAGACAAATTGACCGGCTATCTGATTGGGTGAGGTGACGAGAATTGAATCTCCATCCACAAATACGGTCGTTGTCCCGGGATAGTAGAGCGCCACGCGGGTTGTCCCGGATCCCACAAATCCCGTCCCATCGATGGTAAACGGTCGTGTTTTACCATTTTTACCGCTGACCGGGTTGATGTTTGTTATTGTCGGATCTGCTGAAAACACTGCCGTGATTGTATGGGGGGAGACCACGTTTGAGAACGTATATCCCGGCACCGCACCAAAAGAACTGCCATCAACAGTCACCGAAACAATATGATACCCGTTGTCCGGAAGGATCTCAAATGTCTGGCTGCGCCCATAGTCCACGCTCACGGCGCCAGATGGTGCAACCGTCCCACCACGTCCCGCTGATGCTGTGATCGTGCTGGTATTGATCGCAAATGCTGCAAAAAGCGTATGAGAAGTCTGCACATCCGTGAACGTATACGACGTGATTACTCCCGCTGATATCCCATCAACGACAACGTCAACTGTGTGATAGCCGGTATCCGGGGTGATCGCAAAACGCTGGCTGTTGTTATAGGCAACAGGCACCCTTCCGGGGGGTGCAACAGTTCCCCCGCTGCCGGCTGATGCAGTGATTGTGTTGGTGTTGATCGCAAACAGTGCCGCGATCGTGTGGTTTGCCTGCACATCCGTGAATGCATACACGGACACCATGCCAATCGAAACACTATCCACAAGGACATCCGCGATATGATACCCGGTATCCGGCGTGATCGCGTACGTCTGGCTGCTACCATAGGTTACGGTAGTAACGCCATGGGGGGATATCGTTCCATTGGTTCCGGTGGCATTGGATGTTTCCGGCAGCGCCGTTTCCGGTATCACCGTCTGGTTGTGTACAGTGCCGGACAGGTCCGGGATGCTGGTTGGTAATCCCCAGTTCCCAGACGCTGGTACGATACCGGTGACGGCAGGCGCCGTGGAGTTCGCGGAGACCAGCGCCGCCAGTGCCGGGATTTTGTGATGCGATGGCTGGGTGAGTGCCGGGGCTGCTGCGATCGCGGCTGCACCAGCGATGACCAACGTGAGGAGGAGCATGCCAGCGATCCTGTCGTGTGCTCTTTTTCCCCGTAACAACTGCATCATGCGGCACAACCGGTAGGCATTCGGTACCATTCCTGCATAGAGGTTGTTGCGGCAGCGGGATATTATTTTGCTGGACATATCCCCTGCTGTTGCCCGTGAAGAGGAGGAATGGGATATCACCGGACTGGACTCTTACCAGCTTTTGAGAAACCCGATGCCGTCCATGTCCGGCATCTGGTGGTCTGATACGATCACGTCATAACGGGTGTCTGGCAGGAGGAAAAGCGCCAGAACCGCAGATGTGGTGCGGGTAGCCGCATACTCTCCGGTATGTTAGAGAATGAGTTTTTCTCTATCGAAAACCGCAGGCTTGTCATCAACATAGAGTACGTGAAACAGGGCGCATTTGTAATTTTGACTGCAAAGACCGACAGTGAAATATCGTGAAGGTTTGAGATCACTGCACGTGCTCTTCCCTGCACTCAAGGGATGCTTTATGCCCGTTCGCCTGCGTGGAAATCCCGGTCCCTTGCCGGGAAAATGAGCACTACAAGGGAATCGGGACTTAAAAAAGGGGATTTTGGTTTAATGGATATGGTTCCGAAGCTGCCGGACACGCGCAAGCTGATCCTTTGCTTCATTCTTTTTCTCGTTCTCGATACGGTTGATAATCTCACTAAAGGGGATTGCGAGCTCGTAGATCTTCATGGGTCTGCCCTTACTCTCCGCAGAACTGTCGCGGCTCTTGATCCACCACTGCTCCATCAGGTATCGCATCGCCAGGCTCACTTCGGGCTGGCGCATGTCGGCTCCCCGCTCGATAGCCCGTGAGGTTGCCTCAGGAGCGTTCGCCAAAAAGACCAGCACCTTCGCTATATTTCTGGGGATTCCGATCGCGATCAGGAGGTTGGATAACTCCTCTTCCTTGTCAGTAAAATACGTCACATTTTCCTGTCTCATGTGTAACACCCGTTCATTGATTACGATATTGTTTAATTATACTGGTATTATTAATGGAATAAATGTGTTCTGGTATTATTAAGTAAATGGGCAGAGGATACATGGTTTTTAAGTTGGATGAGAAGGGATGAGAGGATTGCCCGCGCATTGGCACCAGACCGAAATTCCCTTACACATGATAGAGCGCGATAACTTTTCGGCAGTGGTCGTGGAACCGGCAATATCCGAAATAACTCTCGCGAGGAGCGGTGAACGGGAACGGAGCGCCGGGTTCAAAATCACTGTGCCGAAGGATATTCGTGATAATAGTGCCGGGCAGTCCCGTGACTGTGAGCGCAGAAGATCCTTTTTATGGTATGCTTGCGTTAATTGGTGTAAATACCAAACGAAGAGATGACCCAATTAATACGCGAGAGCCACGTGCCAGTGGAGGATGCTAAAAAATGATGCCCCGTACGGTCAGCTGGTGGGATATCTGCGCCGTGCTCATCATTATCGCCGGGATCGCCATCATTGGCTGGTCAGCCCAGCAACAGGACGCTGCCCAGCGCATGGACCTGATCACAAAGACCCGGCTTGCACAGACCAGCATCACCGTGGAGGAGATCTCAAACCTATCCGGGTCTGCTGCTGACCTTTCCTCGCCAGAATACCAGCATATCCAGATGCATCTCGAAGAGATCGCATCGGTTCCTGATGTCAGTGTCACGTACCTGCTGGGTCAGCATAAGGACGGCACCATATTCTTTTACGCAGACTCGAAAGACCCCGCGTCCGCAAATCACGTGCCACCCGGACAGGTCTATACCGGGGTATCCGGGCTTGCCAGATCGGTCTTTTTGACCGGGGGAGAAGTGACCGAAGGTCCGTTGTCCGATCGACGGGGGACATGGGTAAGCAGCTTTGTCCCCATCACGGATTCGAGAACAGGAAAGGTCATCGCAGTTTTCGGCATGGATATCGATGCCTCCAGCTGGAACTGGGATATCCTCCAGCACTGCCTGCCCACCCTGATCGCAATACTCCTGATCCTTCTTCTGTTTATCGCCTTTGACTTTTTTGATAAGCGGAGCCAGAAGGAGAAGCAACGGATCGCTGAATCTGAAAAGACACTACGAGAGCAAGAGGGGTTCCAGCGGATACTCCTCGACAACCTGACAGCCGGCGTTATCATTGTGGATGCAGAGACGCATAACGTCGACCTTGTCAACCAGACAGCGGCGAAGATGTTTGGCACACCCGCTGACCAGATCGTAGGAAAGCGATGCCACAAGTTCCTCTGTCCCGTAGCAGAGGGCAAATGCCCGGTCACTGACCTGTCACAGGATATAGCCTACTCAGAACGCATCATGCTGCGCAGTGATGGGACCGAGATCCCCATCTTAAAATCAGTGAAAACAATCCAGATTGGCGGGCGTGAGAAGCTGCTGGAGATCTTTATCAATATCACCATACGCAAACAGGCTGAAAAGGCACTTTTTGAGAGTACGGAGAAGTACCGCCTGCTTGTCGACAATGCCAATGAAGCCATTATGGTGGCTCAAGACGGGATGCTCAAGCTGGTCAATCGCATGACCACCGAATTGGCCGGCTACCCGGAACAGGAACTTATATCGAAGCCGTTTACCGGGTTCATCCACCCGGATGACCGGGCAATGGTTGTGGAGAACTACACGAAACGGCTCCGGGGAGATGAGATTTCACCCCGGTACCAGTTCCGGTTGCTCAGGAAGGACGGAAGCATCAAGTGGGTTGAGATCGGTGCTGTCCTGATAGACTGGGAAGGGCGTCCTGCCAGCCTGAACTTTCTCACGGATGTCACTGAACGCAAACGGGCTGAAAAGGCGCTCCTTGAGAGTACGAAGAAATACCAACTCCTCATCGAGAATGCAAGCGAGATCATCTCTGTGGTCCAGGATGGGAAGTTTAAGTTTGTGAACCGGAAAGGGATCGAGATCACGGGATACAGCCTCGACGAACTCACCGCACGTCCGGTAATCGAGTTTGTGTATCCTGCTGATCAGACACTCGTGCTCGTCAACCACCAGCACCAGTTGCAAGGGGATACGAAACTGGAATATTACCAAGCGAGGATTGTTATCAGAGACGGCACGATCCGGTGGTTTGAGACGAAAGGGGTGCTCATATCATGGGAAGAACGACCGGCAGTTCTGTACTTTTTCACGGATATCACCCGGCGCAAACAAGCGGAAACTGCGGTGCAGGAAGCAAATAAGAAGCTCAATGTGCTCTCTTCAGTCACCCGCCACGATATTCTCAACCAGCTCATGGGATTGAAGACGTTTTTGGAACTTTCAAAAGAGGATACCACAGATCCCACCCTGCTTGGCTATATCGAGAAAGAGGAACAAGCTGCCGAGGTAATCCAGTGGCAGATCGAGTTCACCCGCGATTACGAGACTATCGGGGCTCAGGAGCCGACATGGCAGGATGTAGCACGAGAGATCGAAATTGCAAAGTGGGAGTTGAAAAACCTGCAGGGAGTTGTGGTGGATACCGCAATCTCCGGTGTGGAAGTGTTTGCCGATGCACCCTTCGAGAAAGTCTTTTTTAACCTCCTGGAGAACTCGTTGCGTCACGGCGAACACGTGACAAAAATTGAACTCTCAACCCAAGAGACGGATAAGGGACTCACCATCGTCTACCGGGATAACGGGATCGGGATTCCGGTGGAGGACAAGAAGAATCTCTTCCGTAAGGGGTTCGGGAAGCATACCGGGCTTGGTCTGTTTTTGTCGCAGGAGATCCTCTCCATCACCGGGATCACCATCACCGAAAACGGGGTGCCCGGAGAAGGGGCACAGTTCGAGATCACGGTGCCAAAAGGGGTATACCGGTTTGCCCGGACGAAGGGAACGTAGACCGGGATTTGTGGGCAGCAGAAGGATGAATGCCATCCCATGCCGGATGTAAGCCCCCGATGCCCCGCTTGCCGGTCACGTCGTATGGGGACGATCCTGCGGGCTTGCCGTGACTGCGGAGGTACCTCCACCCAGATAATCAGATTGAATGATAGCGGAATAACCCGCGGTTGAGATCGTCCTGCTCGCTGCTCCAGAAGTCCTGCCCCCCGAACCTCATTTTCCCATAACGTCCCGGTTGAGAGAAAAATCCAAACATTAATGATCATGAAAGATGTTCACGTACTGGTTACTGTGAAAGAAACCAGAAGGATAGTTTTCCTATGAGCACTGTATCACCTGCCCGTATTGTCTCCTCACTCGTTGTTATCCTGTTGCTTTGGAGCGTTGCCCTTCCGGTATCAGCCGCAGTAGGAATTGCGGGCACACAAAACAGCACGCTCGCAACACCCATAGCAAAAGGTTCAATGGATCCGGCAGAAGTTGCCCGGTTTTTTGATTCCGCTGTCCCCGCCGGACTTGCAAAATACAATGTTCCCGGTGCATCGGTAGCAGTAGTAAAAGACGGGAATATCATCTTTGCAAAAGGGTACGGGTACGCGGATATCGAGAGCAGGACACCGGTTAACCCGAACTATACCATTTTCCACATCGGTTCTCTCTCGAAACTCTTTGTCTGGACTGCGGTGATGCAGCTCGTTGAGGAGGGGAAGATCGATCTCGACGCAGATGTGAACACGTATCTTAAGGACTTCAAAATCCCTGACACGTATCCCGGTAAGCCGGTAACCATGCGCAATCTCATGACCCATACTGCGGGGTTTGAGGATTCGTTCCGGCATGCAATCGTCCGTGACGAATCGGACTTATACCCCATCAGGGAGTACTGTGCAGAAAACATACCGGCACGGGTGTATCCGCCCGGTACGGTCACCTCATACTCCAACTACGGGGCAACACTCGCCGCAGTTGTTGTCGAGGATGTAAGCGGGATGCCGTTCGAACGGTATCTTGATACGAAAATCCTGCAACCGCTCGGGATGACAAGGACCTCTATCCGCCAGCCGCTTCCCGTTAACATGGCTCCGCCGTACCTGGCATCGGGTTATGAGTATACGGGCATGAAAAATGAATTAACGCCAGATTACATTATTGAAAACAGTCCTTCCGGAGCGATCAGTTCGACCGCGACTGACATGGCAAGGTTCCTTGCCGCCCATATGCAAAACGGGACGTACGGGAACGTGACGATCCTCTCTGCAAAAACCTCGGATCTGATGCATGCACGGGCATTTTCAAACGATCCCCGGTTTGCAGGTATGTGTCTCGGGTTCTACGAGACGTTTTTAAATAACCAGCGGATCATCGGGCATGCGGGGGACACGAAAACTTTCCACTCGCTCGTTGTAATTATACCGGAAAATAATGCCGGCTTTTTCGTTTCATATAACAGTATAGGCGGAGCCGCTGCCCGCGATGATCTGCTCATCAATTTCATGGATCATTATTACCCGGTGCCTGAACAGGTGCAAAAAAAACCTTCACCGGATTTGGCGCAGCAATACCAGAAGTACCGAGGGACATACGAAACTGACCGACGCCCTTACCGGTCTTTTGAGTTGTATACCGCACAGCTGACCCAGTCCGAGATCACCATTTCACCAAGCGGGACACTTCTCATGAAGACCCCCGGGAAGACCGTTGAATATATTCCCTCGGGAAATGGCGTTTTTACCAGTACTGATAAGACACTCCACCGCGATATTGCTTTTTCCGAGGATAATTCCGGACAGGTGCAGTTCCTGAATACCGGAAACGACCCGGTCACCGCGTCTGAGCGGGTTCCATGGTACGCCACGACCGTTTTCACGGATACCGTGAAGAATGTCGCACTTGTCGTGCTTGCAACCGTCATTATCTGGCCGGCGGTCTGGCTGTTCCGGAGGATATACCGCATCCCGGTACAAGAAGTCCCGACCGGTGCAGTCTATGCCCGGTGGACTTCTGGTATTGCCGCTATCATCTCCATTCTGTTCATCCTTGTCATCCTTCCCGTTGTCTTTGAGTACACGCCGCTCATTTCTGAATACATGACCAACCGGACAACACCCCTTGCACTTATCCTTGTGCTCTGCATCCCGGTCATCACCGGTGTTTTGGCTGCGGGTGCGGTCATCTTTACCGGTCTTGCATGGAGAAGGAAATACTGGAATATCGGTCACCGGGTGCACTACACCCTTGTGACTATCGCACTCCTTGGGATGCTCTGGTGGGTGAACTTCTGGAACCTCGTGTTCTGGCGGTTGTAATCGTAACTTTTTTCCTGAACTGTTCTCTTCCTGTCTTTTTCTTTATGTCCCATTTGTTAAAAATTGCTATTGGGGGATTTACGGAACTTGGTGATTACTCCCCCATGGACCAGCGAAGAGCCCATTTTTTATTTGCGTCTTCACGGGAAGAGCTGAGAGAAAAATCAGACCCTCACTACTTCTATTGACGATATCTTCGCGTTGTCAGTCAGGGTCTGGAAATCGATGGTTAATAGACCGTCGGTCACCGTTACCGGGAATGTTCTGTCGTATGCCGCATTCGCTCCGACCAGTGCATAGAGGTCGACGTTGCTCATAACCGGTGTACCTTCAATATTCACATTGAAGAGACGCTGGTTCGGTGCATTCCAGTAAATTTCTGCAAATTTGAGCGTTACATTGTAATTCCCATTCGGAACGGTGAACTGGTACTGGAGATTCCCAAACCGTTCGGTCTGGTATAATACCGGGTCGGGAGTTCCGGAGATCGAACTGCTTGTTGGACCGTATTGGCTTCCGGCAGTGTACCCCCAGCTTCCGGTTGAGAACGCCTGATCTGCGGACCAGACCTTGCCGGTCGTATCGGTATAGGACGTGGAGCGACCGGCAACCACCCGCTGGATGTACGGGGCATTTACAGCAGTAATGTAATTTGTCTTTGTCAGGCTGTTGCTTCCGGTCCCATTGCTGACAGTAAGACTGACCGAATAGGTCCCTGCGTCAGGATACGTATACAGCGGGCTCTGCACTGATGAGACATTTCCGTCACCGAATATCCATGACCATTCTGTCACCGGCCCGGTCGACGCATCCGTGAACTGCACCGCAAGCGGCTGTATTCCGGATGTCGGGCTGCCGGTGAATGCGGCGGTTACCGGGGTTGGCGGTGTCGGGTTAGGAATTCCGGTTACCCGTACTTCGTCAAAGTAACCATAGTCATTCGTATCAGTTGCCACAATTCTTAACCGCAGTCTGAAGTTTGGATTGTTATTGGCACTTGTGGGAAGTACTGAGGATGTGAAGGAATGCAGCGTGTTGTCATCCTGACCATCAAGGATCGCGTTCAGGCGAGTCCATGTGGATCCCCCGTCAGTTGAATACTGCGCCTCAACATACTCGCTGGAACTGTCAAGGGTGTATGCGCCTATGTAGTCTGACACGATGATGTCGGAATAGCCAGTGGTTGGAATCGTCCTGTATATTGATTCGGCAGTCCCCCCACCCCGTTCCCGAACATCATAATTTCCGATCCTCGGTGTGTATGCTCCCCAGTCAACACTTCCGGTCTCAGTCCAGCCATTGCCACTGGGGCGGGTGGTCTCAAAGCCATCATAGAATATGTCCTGACGTGGATTCGGTGCAAATTTGACAGATATCGTGTGGTTAGCCTGCACATTGCTGATAGTGTATAGGGAGCCAATATTTGGCGGATAGGTTGTAGTAACGCCATCCACTACCAACGTTTGCGTATGATATTTTGGATTTGGTGAGATCGTGTATGTCTGGCTACCGCCGTAATTGACCGTCGTCACTCCTGTCGGACTGATCGCTCCGTTCGCACCCGCACTCGCTGTGATCGTATACGTGTTGATCGCAAACGTCGCTGCTATCGTCTTGTTGGTGGTGACAGCCGGGAACACGTAACTCGTTACTGCTCCCACTGAAGTCCCGTTGACCGTGACATCCACTACATGATAGCCGTTGGTCGGTGTTATTGTGTAGGTCGGTGTTGCTCCATAGTTCACGGTCGTCACTCCTGCTGGAGTTACCGCTCCGTTCGCACCTGCACTCGCTGTGATCGTATACGTGTTGATCGCGAATGTTGCCGAAATCGTATGAACTGCAACCACATTCGTGAACTGATACATCGTTACGCTCCCTACTGAACTGCCATCTACGAGGACATCAACAACATGGTAACCGGTGTTTGGTGTTATCGTATATGTCTGGCTGGAGCCATAATTGATTGTCGTCACTCCCGCCGGTGTAACGTTCCCGTTCGCTCCACTGGTCGCCGTGATCGTGTACGTGTTGATCGCAAACGTTGCCGATATCGTGTGAACGGCTACTACGTTCGTGAACTGATACGTGGTCACGTTCCCGACGGAACTGCCGTCCACGGTCACATTAACAACGTGATACCCGGTGTTCGGTGTGATCGTGTAGGTTGGAGTGTCTCCGTAGTTGACCGTCGTCACTCCCGCCGGTGTGACATTGCCGTTTGCTCCTGTTGTCGCCGTGATCGTATACGTGTTGATCGCAAACGTTGCCGAGATCGTGTGGGATGCTGCGACGCTCGTGAATGCATACGTCGTTACGTTCCCGACCGAACTGTTGTCTACGAGGACACTAACAACATGGTAACCGGTGTTTGGTGTTATCGTATACGTCTGGCTGGAACCATAGTTCACCGGGGTTACTCCCGCAGGCGTGACGTTGCCATTCGCTCCGGTACTCGCTGTAATTGTGTACGTGTTGATCACGAATGTTGCCGAGATCGTATGAGTAGTTACAACGTTCGTGAACTGGTACGTTGTGACGTTCCCCATTGAACTGCCATCGACAAGGACATCAGCCACGTGATACCCGGTGTTCGGTGTGATCGTATACGTCTGGCTCGAACCATAGTTCACCGTTGTCACTCCCGCAGGGGTGACGTTCCCATTCGCTCCGGTACTCGCTGTGATCGTGTACGTGTTGATCGCAAACGTAGCGGAGATCGTGTGGCTTGCCTGCACATTCGTGAAGCTATAACCCGATATCGTTCCGTTCGATACCCCGTCAACAAGGACACTGGCGATGTGATAGCCTGTGTTCGGGGTTATCGTGTATGCCTGACTGCCGCCATAGTTCAGCGTAGTCACGCCGGTTGGAGAGATCGCTCCATTCGACCCGGCTGATGCTGTAATCGTATAGGTGTTAATTGCGAAGGTAGCAGAGATCGTCTGGTTAGCAGTTACACTCGGGAAGACGTAACTTGTGATTGCTCCAACCGATGCACCGTTGACCAGTACGTCAGCGATATGATACCCGGTGTTCGGCGTGATGGTGTATGTCGGTGTTGCACCGTAGTTCACTGTCGTTACTCCCGCCGGTGTAACGTTCCCGTTCGTTCCACTGGTCGCAGTGATGGTGTAGGTATTGATTGCAAACGTCGCCGAGATCGTCTGGTTCGACTGGACATTCGTAAACGCGTATGTTGTTACTGCTCCCACTGATGC
>JAPKXU010000137.1 GCA_026394655.1 Methanoregula sp.
CTTGTCCCAGAGCGTTCGACCGTTCTCTTGCGCAATGCAGAAGAGTTCCGTATCCGGAAGACCGAAGTACGGGGATCGCAGGATACCGGCAAGGCTGACGCTGTCGTGCCGGTGTTCGAGGAATGAGAGGATATTGCAGAGATCGTATACTTCCTGCCGGTGATAGAACCCGGTCCCCCCGTGGACATAGAAGGGGATCCCGTACTCGCCCAGCGCCGAAAGGTAATACGAGAGATTGGTCCGCTGTTCGAGCAGGATCGCAATATCGCCATACCGGGCCGGTCGCTGAACAAACGAATGATCCGGTTTCTCCTCGTACACGGAAAGCGGCTGTGCATTGACGATGCTGTGGATCCTCCGTGCCAGCATCCCGGCCTCGTTCCGCTTGGTCCCGGCAGCATCGCTTCCCTTGGGAGGAAGGAGTAGTTCCACCGAACCGTCATGACCCGCGCGGCTTTCGGATATCCGGACCGGCTCGTACCCGAACTCCCATGGCTTCTCAGCGGAGGCAAGCAGCCTGGAGAAGATAAGGTTCGAAAGGCCGATCACTTCCTTCGTGCTCCGGAAGCTGGTGTCGAGATTCACCACCCGTCCCTTGCAGGCAGCGGAAATGATCTCCTGTGCCTCCTTGAACCGTGTCACGTCCGCGTCGCGGAAGAGATAAATCGACTGTTTGGGGTCACCGACAATGAAGAGGCAGTCCGTTTTGGGGGACGGAGTCCCGATAATGGCGAGGATGATATCGAACTGAGTCAGATCCGTATCCTGGAACTCGTCAACAAGAATGTACCGGAACCGTGGCATGAAATGGGTCGCCACGAGATCGCGCTGCTCAAGGAAGAGCTGCCGGGCATGGAGGATCAGGTCCGAAAAATCCAGACCGCCCGCAGACGCCTTCCCGTTCCCGACCAGCTCCGCGTACCGGGAGAAAACCGGAGAGAGGTCACGCAGGAACCGGACTGATCCGGTGATAACCGGATCAGTGGTATCCACAGTCATCCGGAACAGGGAGTGCTTCCGCTCAAGGATCTCGGTCAGGTCCTTTCGCGCCTTCCTGAATTCTTCCAGATCATTATTCTTCCAGTTTTTCTTGATCCCAATTTTACCGGGCTTCTTTCCCGCCAATTCAAGCGCGGCAGAACAGAACTCCCCGGCATCCGCAGGTGCTGCAAGCCGGGAAAGAAGGGGAAGGATCTCCTGTAAAAATACCGCAGCCTTGTCGTCAACACCCTCGTACGCAGCAGCGAGCCCGTGCAGGGTACGGACACAGGATGAGAAAGAGAGATCGCTCCGCAGTGCAGTAATCTCCCCGTCCGTGAATGCAGCGACTTCTGTTTTCCACACATCAAGGACATGGTTTTCATTTTCGCCAAGGGCAGTAAAGAACCGGACGTACCGTTCCCGTTTCGCGTACATTGCAAAGAGCATTGTCTTCAGTGTGTACTGATCAGTGATGGTGAGGACGTGGACCAGCGCTTCGTTGACCGGGCTCTCCTGCCGTGTATGGATCAGGTCCTCGTATGCTTTGCTGTGGATGCGGGAGACCTGCTGTTCATCCAGAACGGCAAAACCTGGCTCCAGGCCCGCTTCGATTGGGAATTCCCGGAGCACTTGGGCGCAGAACGAATGGAAAGTCTGGACCGGCGCGATCATGAAATCCTCGGCCGCCTTCTCCCACTGCGTGCCTTCCTGCCGGAGGATCTCTGCCCGGATCCGCTCCTTCATCTCGGCCGCTGCCTTATCAGTAAAGGTCAGGGCAAGGATCTGTGGTACGGTCACGCTGCGTGTCTTGAGGAGGTCGATATATTTCTGGACGAGTACGTAGGTCTTACCCGTACCTGCGCCGGCTGTGACAACCATGCTGCGATCATGCATCGTTATTGCCTCACCCTGCCGTTTTGTAGCCACCATGTCAGGTCTCCTCCCCGCATTGGAAAATCCGGTAGGGATCGAAGCGACAAATCCGTTTAAACTCACAGTACTTGTTCGGACATTTCTCTTCCCTTGGAAGTGGGAAACTCCCGTTCCGGATCCCGTCGATATACTCAAAGGTGCAGTCCCGCGAATGTTGTATCAGCCCGGCAAAATCGGCGGAGACCCGGGGCCGTGATACCATCAGATCCTTTGCAACCGTATCCGCAAGTACAATGCTCCGGTCCACCTCGCGCCGTATCGTGTAGTATCCCCCGCCAATCCCGTGGTTGCCCCCCGGATGAACACCTTCCGTTCACCATCCGATGAAGTGAGTTCAACCGGATTAGGAGATGATGCCGGATCATCCGATTCAGTTGTTCCCATGCCAAAGGAATATTCAAACAGAAAAGGAACGAGCGGGGAATCCGCTTCGTCCGTTTCATGGAGCAGGAACCGTTCGAAATACCCGGGACCGGTATGCCGGTCCCCGAGCATCAGGATACGGGTAGCATCCCAGAGTGGACTCTGGAACGTATACCGGTCCAGTTCTTCGGAAGCAATTTTCAGGATCAGATCGGTGGCATCCTTGAGGGACGCGAGGCTGACTTTGGTCTGGCCGGACGATCGCCACTGCCGGTAAAATGTGCTCAGAATATCGTGGATGGCCGTCCCGCGATCTCCAGCGGATAAATTCGGTTCCACTTCCGGTAGTACTTCAAGACCGATCACCCGGTTCAGGAAATATTCGAACGGGCAGTTGGCATAGGTCTCAAGGCTTGTCGGGGAATACACATGGTCCTGCCCGTACCGTCCGGCAAGCACTGCGTGGATCGATTCATTCCCGGAAAGAATACCATCATAGGGCGAGTCAGACGCACCCCTCCGGTAGAATCGTTCCATGTTGATCCGTTCCACCAGATCGCTGATACCCAGTGAGTCCGGGATTAAACCAAGTGTAGTGCAGGTCTTCTCATCACGAATATCTGCACCGGCCTGGACAGCCACAGTGCGCCGGGATGCAGGGGGAATAATCCCAGCTGCATCAGGCCATGGGGAATCCCCGGTTCTCATCCGAACCCGTTCAAAAAATGCTGACGTGAGGAGTGGTTTTTCTCCATCGGCAAGCGAGGCACTCAGGTACACGGTATTTTGCGCCAAGAGCAGGGCAGCGATGAAATAATATTGTTCTTCCCGGAGAATTTCGGAGAGCGTACGGGTTCCCATCCGGACATTCTCAAGTGAGTTTGTGAAAGGGAGACGCGTTGTCAGCCGGGGAAATGTGCCTTCAACCAGTCCCCCGATGAAGACCACCGGGAACTTCAGGTGCGGGCATTCACGGAGACCGAGCATTGCAACACCGTCAGAATCCTGCCTACCGCTCTCATCCGGTTCTTCCGCAATGGCAGAGATATACCGGTGAAACGCGCTCGCTGTGATTTCTTTCTCAACAGGAATCCATGCAATCTTTTCGAGAGCTTCAAGGCGGGAACAAAATTTATGATAGATTTGGATCTCCCGTTCCTTGGTCTGTTCATCTGGTGCTTCATACAAGTGCGGGATGTTCCACGACTTCAGGAAGGACCGGAACCCGCTGATGTGATCCCGGAGTTTTTTCTTATTCGCAAGAACATCCAGATCGCGGTTAAGAATCTGTATCCCTTCCTGTACGCTTTCGACCGCACGAATCGAGATGCCCGGATAATTCTTTGCTTTTTCCGGGTCCTGTAACTCCTGATACAGCCAGTCCAGCCGCTCCTTCCATGAATATCTGGGCCCGTCAATCCGGGCATACCGGGATACCAGATCAACTTCAGCGGCATCCAAGCGGGATGTCCCACCCGGCACTACATCTTTCCGGAAAAACGGGCTGTCGATGAGCCGGACAACGTCCTCGCGATTATCCCCGCTGGCAACGAGACCGGAAATCCCAATGAGGAACTGGATAAGCGGTGCACGGGAGAGCTTGGGACCTACTGCCGCATTCCACGGGATCCCGAACTCAGCAAACATTTCTTCAATAAGCCCGAGATTATCACGGAGATCCGGAAAAACCACGGCCATATCGGAAAGGGAAATCCCGGCAGCATTCAGCCTGCCGATCTCTGCTGCGATACCATATACTTCTGCGTAACGTGAAGGGAACATCTGCACCCGGAAAAAATTCCCGAATGCAAGCGTACCGGTTTCCGAGAAAAGGCCGGTGATCTTTGATCGTGGTGATGACGGATCAAATGCCGGTTGAGATCCGGGCTGGTTTTCCGCCGTAGTTCGGCTCCTGAAAATATTCGGATCGAGACCATCAGGAATGAAGAAGTATGCTTTCCCCGCATGCTCCCGTACTGCCTCTAGGAGATCCTGTTCGAGCGGAAGCGGCTCGTGAAATCCATAAATGAAAACTCTACCGAGCAAAGATGAGCCACAGTGGTTCAGGTGATCGATCGTCCATTCAAGGATTGTATCGCCATCAACAAGATCCAGTTCTCTCAACCGGTTCCGGTATTCTGTGATGATCGTGTCAAGCTGTTGGCTCTTCTCGCTTTGGAGACCTAAGAGACATTCGGGGAATGCCACCTTCCTTGTCACGGTGACATTCATGAAGGTCATGAGATCATCAATCGTTCCCGGAGACGGATGATCGCGTGTAATGAATAACGGAACTTCTTCTGCATGCTCCTCAAGAACATCAGTGAGCAATAATTTTGATTCGCTTTTTGACAGGCTGCGGGAAGTTGTCCGGTTTTCCAGAAAAAGAACCTGACAGAAACCTTTCAGGGTGCAGATACGGGAGGAGACAACAGGAATATCCTTTTTCGTAATACGATCCGTCACTTCCCGCACGAGGCGCTCGGTGGGAAGGAGAAGCCAACTTGTAAAAGGATCCCGGGCTGCGGCAGCGGAGAATCGATCAATGTAAAAATCCAGCATCTCTCCGGGAAGTCCGCGATCATAAATGCTGCAATCAAGGGACTCCAGAGGAGACTGCGCTGACATGATATGTGGTTAATCTGCCAGAAGAAAAAAGGCAGGGTTTATTCCAGATACTTATCGAGCGGGATCGTCTCGATCTTCTCTTTTGTCACTGCCTTGACATCGATCTCCTGGGCTTCCGCTTCCCTTTCCAATGCTTTTACTGATTTTACAAGATGGGATAACTGGTTCATTTTATTCCGCTGTTCAACAGGAGGATTCATTATTTCCGATTTTTCGATCTCATCCAGTTTGTCCCGGATGTTTTGCGGTAAACTGGAATCACAATTCTCTAACAATTCAATAAATAATTTCGAGAAGTACGTATCGATCTGGATCTTCCGTTTGGAAGCATGCACAAACTTACCTATAACCTGGCAGATATTTTCCCTGTCCTCCGGGCTCAGTTGCTCCACGAAAGAATATTCCTCGATTTTTTTCAAAGCGAGAATTATCGGTTCGATGCTGTCAATGGTAACGACGTACACCCTGACTTCTCCGATCCTGTACACGACTTCGGGAAGAGAAGTGATCGCATTTGTAGGCACGACTAAAAAGACGTCTCGTTTGATATCATCGCCTTTGACATATTTTCTGACATTTTGCGCCTGGCTCTTGATATATGCCGGGAAATTTTCAAGATTTTCAGAGTCCTTCGGGCTCTTGGCATCAAAAATGACATACTGGTTGCATATGATCACAGAGTTATCGGGTTTTCCTGAATAGGGAAACTTTTCTTTATCACAATATTCGATATTATGCTGCCGGCAAATATTCCGAAGAGTTTCTTCTGCTAACTTTTCGTGATTGAGCCAAGTCTTCTCCATTTCTGTATATTGATTATGAATCTCATTTTCCCGGTCCAGGGCGATCTGTTGCAGTTTTTCGTCAAGTTGTTTCTGCAATGAATTTAACCCGGCAACCCGCTGGTCGTGCTCCCGGATCCGGTCGTCCTCTTTCTGCCGGGACTGGGCAATCAGCTTCTGGGCTTCGGTGAACTGGGTGTTCAGCTGGTCGTATCGTGCAGAAAGCCCGGCGATATCCGTGTTCAGTTTCTGGATCGTCTCATAATTTTTCTTCTCTGCTGCAACGAGTCCCCCGACCTCATTCTCCCGCTCATTGATCTTCCGGCTGACCTCTTCGTTCTTTGCGGCAAGTTTGATCAGTTCTCCCTTTAACCGGAGGACTTCATCCTCACTGTTCGCGAGCGCTTCTGCAAGCGTTGCCCGGTCCTTCTCCTTCTCCGAGATCCGTTCCGTTACGACACTGAGCTGCCCGCGTTCCGTACCGAGGTCCTGCTGGAGCTGCACCATCTGCGACCGGAGGTTCTCCATCTCCCGGGCGAGCGCCCGGTTCTCTTCGGCACTTGTCCGGATCTTCTCTTCCTGCTCATGCAGGGACCCGGTCAGCTGCTGGTACTCGCTGTAGGCTTCAAAGCTTGCAGAAACAAACGAACGCCAGAAGAAGACGCGTTCAAAAAAGCCGGTGTTTTTCACGCGTTCAAAAAAATTGCGCAGATTTTCGAAAGGAGAAGCGTCCATGGATTACACCTGGTAAATCAAATTCTCTTGAATGTGTGAGGAGTTCTTGGAGTATACTCTTTATTAACATACTGTGCGAGGCGTGAAAATGAGTCTTTCCCCATCAACGCAGGTATCCCGC
>JAPKXU010000227.1 GCA_026394655.1 Methanoregula sp.
TGGCGAAAGCAGGAGATCCTGAACTGGATGACTCCGGCTTCAGTCTATCACAACGAAATCAATTTCAACAAAGACCGTAAACTTATCAAAAGCGGACAAAAACTCTGTCAACAAAACGGACATTAATTGTGGCACTCTACATGTAATCTGCAAAAGATTTTTACGACCCAAAAAAACCGGGCACGCTGTAACAGCGGAAAATAAAAAAGATTATTCAGCCTTGACCGGGCTGACTGCGTTTATCTTGATATAACGTCTCTTTAAGTTGTGCTTGCTGCCGATGACGGCGAACGTGCGCTCTTCTGCCTGCTTGGCGTTCGGTGCCTCAATCACTTTCGTGTACGGCATCCAGTCTTCGCCCATCAGAAATGTTCCTTTGACTTCAAACTTCTGCTCCATCTTCCTCACTCCAGAAAACCAAATACATCCTCTATCCTGCCGAGCTCAAACCCGCTCGTCGCATTGCCGGCAATATAACCCCGCTCGTTCACGAGAAGCCCGGTACCGATAAGCCCGCTGCCCATGTTGATCGAGCCGGTACCGACCGGTACCTTTGCGACTTCTTCTAACCGGGCAATCTCGTCGGCGGTGGCGCGTGGGTGTACGATAACCCCCTTGTTAGTGGCAACCCCTGCCATGCCAACCGTCTTCACCCCACCCAATGTCAGGTGGATGATGCGAACTTTGAGAAACTCCCCGATCGCCTGTGCGACATCCGTGGGCATGTCAGGGTGCACAGCGGCGAAGGTGTCATTTGCCATGATCACGTTGCCGGCGGCATTCATCGTGTCGGAAAGACGCATTATTTCGCGGTGCTCCGAGAACCGTGCGATCTCCAGATCTGTTGCAAGCCCGGAAACGATGATCCCCCGGCTGTTGCCGGAGACAAGAGAGCCGATGATGGCACTCCCCTGTATCAATGTCGGGATGCACTCTACATCAAGCGCCTGCTCAACTGCCTCCCGGAACTCCTGCGAGGATTCCGGGGGGATGATCGCAATGTCGCCAATAACACGGGCAAAGACCCCAATGTTCGGGTCGCCGTTAAACGTGATCGTGCGTTCCATCTACGATTCCGGTGCAAGTTCCGCCTGAACCTGCCCGTCCTCCATCTTCATGGCGCGGATCCGGATCTTTGAGGGCGGCTTCTGGCTCCCCCGGCTCCACACCAGTTCGTTGATGCCCTTGTCGATCTTCACATCCTCGCTCTTCATGTGCTTCGCGAGATATTTCCTGATATCTTTTATCGCGCCATTTGCCCGCTTCCAGCGCGGCATCCTGCGTGCATCCCGGAGAGGGATGATGTAAATGTGCTCTGCCAGCTTTTCTGCCATGACATTACACCTTCAGTGTGCTTCTTCGCCAGTTGCGCCTGCACGGGTGCGAGACGACGCTGCGCTAGGTCCTTACGGTTACCCATTGGGGCACCCGGCGGTTCTGGTCACATGCCTTCGCCAGCCGAACCTTTCTGCCTTTACTTAATTTGCTCATCTTCATCTACCTTCACTGTTGTATTATTTTCTTCCCACAACCAGTGACTGGTCATGGTGTGCCGGGAACAGGGACGTGGTATCGATACCGCGTGCCCGGATCACATCCCGGAGTTCAGACTCATAGTCCCCATTTTGGATCGTCCCGGTCTCACCGTAGGATACGATGAGAAACCGTTCGACAAGACGGTCGACCTCTGCCTTGACATACCCGAGGAGCGGGCGAACATACGAACACCCGGTCCGGTTGCCAAGACTCTGCACGACATCCCGTGTCAACATCGGGACACGATCATTGAACCGTGTCCCATCCCCAACGACCCGGTACTCGTGCGAGAGGGTTTCGACCGCGATCTGGTGCACCCGGTTGATCGCATCATTCGGATACCCGCATGCAATGATCAGGTCTGCCATCTCGTTTGCCAGCCCGGGACGAAACACTCGTTTTTTCAGGGGGAACCCCAGTGCCTGTGCTGCATTCTCTATTGTCGGGATTAGGCGGGTTCGATCGAACACAAACGTGTTGAGTTCGACCTCATAATACGTACCCAGCATGATGGCTGCAAGGGAACTGTCCTTCCCGCCGCTGTAGAGCACTCCGACTTTCATCACTTTCGGGTGATTGAGTAATCCCGCTTTGCAGGCGCAATCTTCCGGAGCAGTTCTTTTAGCTGTGCATCGGTGATCTTCTGGTTCAATCGTCCGCTCTGGGCGAGCTGGACCAGTTGCTGCTCCACGGCGCCGGCGAACTCCGGCTTAGTCAGCTTGATGGTGTTTAAGCGTTCCCTCGCGTTGGGTTCAAGGATCTGCATAAGCACCATCTGCATCTGAGACTTTGCACGCTGCTGGCGTTCGAGCTCTTCCTGCATACCCTGCTGATCACCAGCCTGCTGTTGCAGTTGCGCCATCCTTCTCCTTCGGATTTCACTAAGCTCATCGTCTCCCATGGATTCACCTCTTACTTTGCTTCCGGTTTCTTGCCTTCAGCCTTGGGCGCTTCGGATTTTTCCGCTTTTTTGCCTTCAGACTTCTTTGCCGCGGGTTTCTTCTCACCCTTGGCATCTTCCGTCTTCTCGGCTACTTTGCCCTTCTTGCCTTCAGACTTCTTACCTTCAGCTTTCTTTGGCTCTTCAACAACCGACTTTGATCTCTTCGGGACCGGCGCTGGCGGATTTACTGAAACCTCTTTTGCCACGCGGTCGAGAAACGCCATGCCTGCCGGGGAAATTTTGCGCCCGACCTTTAAGTCGTGGACGATAAGCCCTGCTGCCTCGAGTTGCTGGAATGCTTTTCTCAGGATAGACCCACTGCCCTTCCGGAATGCATTCGGCCTTGAGCCGCGGTTCTTCTTTCCGCCGTAAAAACTCCGCATCCGTTCGACGCCCAAAGGACCGTCGATATAGACGCGCCTCAACACTGCCGCTGCCCGGATAAACCACCAGTCCGG
>JAPKXU010000025.1 GCA_026394655.1 Methanoregula sp.
ACAGGAATCAGCAGCCCTGCGCTACCTGTTGTGCGTGGCCCTTTTTGTTATCATTATCATCGGCATACGGATGGCTGCCTGGTTCATCAATATTGTAATCATGGCTGTCATTCTCGCCATGCTCGGATATCCGGTAGTAAACTACCTGAAACGAAAAAGAGTCCCAGATGTAATTGCTATCACTCTCGTAACTATCATCGGGTGCCTGATTATCCTCGCGCTGGTCGCGCTCATCTTTGTCTCCCTTGATATTCTCATACAGGACATCCCTCTTTACCAGGTAGAACTTGACCAGAGGCTCGCAGGAGTTACATCGTTTATGCAGGGACTGGGCATCACTACACAGATGTTTTCACTGTCATCTTTAAACCTGAATACAATTGTTAACCTGTTCCTCCCGTCGTTGATGAAGATCTCGGATCTGCTCATGTACTTCTTCTTCATCGGTGTTACGACATTTTTCCTTCTGATGGAGTTACCGCATCTCGAAGCACGCGTCCGGCGATATCTTAATACCAATATGGAAAAATATTCCGAGGTTTCCCGCCTGAGCAGGTTCATGGTTGACTTCATGGTTGTACGAACTGAGACAAATCTTATTCACGGTATCCTGTTTGGCGGCGGACTCTGGATTATGGGGGTCCATGCTGCAGTGCTGTGGGGCGTCCTCACAGTCCTGTTGACGTATATTCCCTATCTTGGTCTTATCATCGCAGCGATACCTGCGATCTTTTTTGCCTGGCTCCAGTTTGGTGTTTGGGGTGCTGTTGCTGTCATCGTGCTTGTCTGTATCCTGAATCTCATAGTCGAGAACCCGGTGGTCTCATATCTTGCAGCAAAAAAGTTCAAAATCCCGCCACTTCTCGTGATTGTATCAACCCTGTTCTGGACATGGGTGCTCGGATTTGTCGGTCTCGTGTTTGGCATTCCCATAACCCTGATAATACTTATCATCATCCAGTGCAGCGATGAATTCCGGTGGGTGAATGTCATCCTTGGAGTTGACAGCTTGTTTTTACAGGGTGAACCAAAGAAGGCAGATTGACCTGCCGCAAAAGGGAGAAGCGTCGATCAGATTGATGTACTATTTTCTCCAATAATGGTGTTTTTTCGATATTTCATTCTCCGTTTCCTGCAAGCCATACCGTATCACGCATCTTCGCCAGCAATCGCGAAGCGTTCCTTTATTTTACGAGACGGTTTTCCTTCCTTAATACGCGTCCCGAAATTATTTCTTCACAAGTAGCTGGCGGCATTATCAGCATATGATGTTATTTCCCGTAGGTGAGTTACCCGGTTTTTGGTCTGTTATCGCGTTTGCATCGATGCATAATTAGGAGAAAAGAGATACACTATACTGAGTGGTTTATGATAATGTGCGGTACGCGTGAACCCGGAGGTGTGACGGATGCTTGATATCAGGTTTGTAAGAGCTAATCCGGATACAGTCAGATCAGATTTGCAGAAACGCAACGATCCAAAGAAACTGGCATGGGTGGATGAGGTTCTGTCAAAAGACGCCCGGTCCCGCGAACTCAAAGTGCAGACCGACGAACTGCGGAGGCGCCGGAATGTCATCTCCCGCGAGATCAATGAGGCACGAAAAGCCGGAAAGGATACGACTTCGCTCCTCGCGGAAGCAGCAAGTCTTCCGCAGAAGATTAAAGATAATGATGCAGAGCAGGAGGAGATAGCGAGCACGGTACGTGCCTACCTGATGCGTCTCCCCAATATCCTTGACGAGAGTGTCCCGCAGGGAAAGGATGATAATGAGAACGTTGAATTAAAACGTGTCGGCACACCGCGCACCTTTGACTTCGAGCTGAAGAACCACGGGCAGCTTGCAGCAGAAAATGGCTGGGCGGATTTTGAGCGGGCAACCAAATGCTCAGGGGCGGGATTTTATTTCTTAAAAGGCAGTCTTGCGCTGCTTGACCTTGCACTCCAGCGTTTTGCTATCGATCTTCTCGCAAAAAAAGGATTTACCCCCGTCATCCCTCCGTTTATGATCAACAGGTCATCGTACGAGGGAGTGACCGATCTTGATGACTTTGAGAAGGTCATGTACAAGATCGATGGGGATGATGCATACCTGATCGCCACAAGCGAGCACCCGATCGGTGCGATGTACCAGGACGAAATTTTTGAAGAGAAAGACCTGCCTCTCCGTCTTGCGGGGATCTCGCCCTGCTTCCGGCGGGAGATCGGGTCACATGGTCTGGATACCAAAGGGTTGTTCCGCGTCCACCAGTTCTCCAAGGTTGAACAGTTTGTCTTCTGCACTCCGGAAGATTCGTGGAAGATCCACGAGGAACTCCTTGCAAATGCCGAAGAGATATTTATGGCACTGGGGCTTCCTTACCATGTCGTCAATATCTGCACGGGCGATATCGGAACCGTTGCCGCGAAAAAATATGACATTGAGGTATGGATGCCGCGCGAGAACGCGTACAAGGAAGTGGTTTCGTGTTCGAACTGTACCGCGTACCAGGCTGTCCGTCTCAATATCAAGGTGCGTGCCAAGGATGACTTTGAATCAAAGAGGTACATTCACACGCTCAATTCAACTGCCATTGCCACATCGCGCGCGATGCGGGCTATCCTTGAAAACTTCCAGGAGAAGGATGGCACGGTTGTTATCCCCCCGGTGCTCCGCCAGTACATGAATGACCGGGAACTGCTCTGATAGATGATGGATGTCATAACACCGGCAACGCATACTTTTTTGCCACGGATAACGCAAAGAATATACAAAAGAGGGTTATCGAATGGGCGATCCAGATCTGTACAGTGATGAGACCATACGGCTGACCGCGGAGAATATTGTTGTCAAATCTGCTCCGTTCGAAGCGATACTCACCAATAAACGTATCATTCTTGTTGATTGCAGGAAGAAACACATCCCCCAACAGACCATCCTGCTTGCGACGCTGCGCCATGCTGAGATGAGTGAGAATGCCATTCGGGATCCGGTTATCACGCTGTCCATCCTCACCAATACCGGTTCTACGCGCCAGATGGTTCTTACGTTCTCCAAGAAGTCCGGTGAACGAAAGCGCGAGTGTGAAGAATGGATAAAAATTTTGCGGGATTATGCTGCATCCTCAACGCAAACGGTCTCACATAGGGTTACTCCTGCCCCGGAGCCACAACCGCAACCAGAACCGGAACCCGACGTCACCACCCCTCCGCAGATACGGATGACAAGTGGCTCCGCAGTAAAAAAGAAGATCGAGATTGCCCGCCCGATAAAGAAGATCATCGAGACAGGACCGGTACCGCCAAAACCGATTGAGACTTCGACCCTGCCGGAAGGTGCGTTCTGTTCCAAGTGTGGCAGTCGTGTCCCGGTGGGATCAGCGTTCTGCAACCGGTGTGGATCGAAAGTTATTCTTCCGGGAGACCAAGGCACAGTACCGGCACCGGTTGCCCCGGAAGTTCCGGCACCGGTTGTTCAAACAACCCCTGCGCCTCCGGTTGTTCCGGCAACGCCCCCTGTTACCGATTCAACGCCGCCAGTTCCCTCTGTAACCGCACAGGTGACCGCACCAGAAACTTCACCCGTCGCTCCAATCCCGCCCCCGGTCATCCCGGTAGTACACGAACATGCGGTGCGTCCTATTGAACAGATTATTCATTCCATTGAGCCCCTGATCGAGGACTCAGTTCCCCGTACCGAACCGAATCCGCTGATTGTCAGGGAATTCCCTATTCCGTTTCCAACTTTGCCAACTTCTTCAACTGGTCCGGAGACACCAGCACCTGCGACGGTACCGTCAACGGATGCATCACCCGGAACTCCCGGTGGTGCAGTAGCACCGGCAGCCCCCGGCACGCCTTCTGTTGGAGGGACACTACCTCCAGTACCTCCAGTACTCCCTCCGGTCCCGGGAATCCCCGGAGCAGCAAAAAGACGCCGTAACATGACAATCGCTGCCATAGTGATTGTCCTATTGGTGATTGCTGCCGGGGTATTCATCGTAATGAAACCGATGCAAGGCGCTGTTGGGGTCAATAATGGATCGATTACCGTGACGCCAACAGTCACACCTTCGTCAGTTACCCCAACAGCCACCACTTCTCCAACCCGCAGTCCTACGGTCACTACCACTGTGACTTCCCTGCCAACCACAATGGCTGGATTGGAGATTCCCAAAGAACACGTATGGCTCCGGATCACGTATCCCCAGACATATACCGGTACATACGGTCCACCGGGACAACAGGTAACAGATACCGGGGACCACTTCTATCAGATCTCTACAGAAGATGGAACCGTTGTCGCATCTATCACGAAGCAGGATGGATCTGCTGACAAACTTACTGTAGGCGTGTACAAAAATGGGGTGTTGTTTAGCGAGGAATCAACGACCCGACCGCGCGGCTCTGTAGATTTCCAGGCAATCTTAAAGACGCCCACACCAACACCGGTTCCCACTACGATCGCAACAACGGTCGTCACAACGGTCACCCCGGTTGTTAATGCCACCGTCACGGTCAATACGACACAGACTGTTGTGACATAATGTTCAGTTGATCGTTATCCAATCTCCACCATTTTTTTGGAATTTTCAATAGCGGCTATGGAGTGAAAAATATCAAGTCGATTCTTTTGACCGGAGTATAGAAATTACATCAAAAACTTCTGATGATTCTATTTTGTCAATCCGTAATTACCTCATGAAATACATGACAAAGCAATTCGGCACCGGAAATCTTGCATGGACCGAGGGAGAAGTCCTGTTTAATGCAATTGAATGGATAACCGTCTCATACCCTGTAAAGGATCAGACTGCCCGGAATTTGATGATGGTCGATGTATTATGATTTGCCGGGTTAATAAAAGTCGTGGAGTATTCCCGTAGGAATGCCGGAAACGAGCCCCGTCATTGTGTTTTAAATCAATAATCTCCGCTCGTGTGTGAAACAGCAAACGAAAAAAGAACCTATTTTGACAGTACGCGAAAATTCTCAGAAACGATTATCGGTCGTACACTTTCTTTCTGGGACCTACTTTATGCACAATGATCAACAACGTTGAATCATCAATTTCAAGAATAGCGCGATAGGCTCCGATGCGCTGATGATAGAATGGGTAACCCTCACATCGTTCTGCCGTACGGTATGGGTTTTCAGACAACGATTCAATTTTATCGGCAATTCGTTTTGAGAGGTGATCGGGTAATTTCTCCATATCTTTACTGGCACGATCAGACCAGAAAAAAGAGTAACTCATTGAATCCCAAGTTTTGCCCGCAATTCTTTTGTAGTGTAGACCCGCCCCTGTTTCACATCCTCTTGTGATTCGGCAATGTCTTTTAAGTCCTGCTCATCCAGACAAGCATCAGGATTCTTACATTTCCGTTTGATAAGCTCGGGCATACAAAAACATTGTTTCCCAAGATTATCAATTCTCTTATGGGGATAATTATCCCGGCGCAACCTCACCGAGGCGAGCCAATCCTATCTCATTGGAAAAAATTACAAAAGGGAAAATACGAGCAAATTAAGCCCCAAATTGAGACTAGACCCCAACCCGGCGACAGAGTGCTGTTATGGGGATTCGAACCCCAGTCGCGAGCGTGAGAGGCTCGCATGATTGGCCGGACTACACTATAACAGCAATTGCTCAATAGTGTGAGTGATATTTTTACTTATAGCTTATTACGGAACTACTATCGGGGAATCCGCATTCCACGTTGTCCATGCAAGCACCCTCTCACGGGCTGCCTGCATCTCCGAGGATTGTACAATTTTCCCATTTTCGATAAATCGTTCAATCAGCGGTACGGCATCCGCAGGCGGATTCTTTTTTACCGGAAGCGTCCGGCGTCCCCGGTCTTCCAGCTGATACACCTGCTTCACACCACTCCGTTTGCCGCGTTTTGCCTTTGACTCTCCATCAATCTCCACGATATCCATTGCAAAGTCAATCACCGGCGCATTCGCGATCGCTCCACCAATGCCAAAGGCATTCACGCAGTCACGATATGCGATCACATCCTCACGAGTCACGCCACCGGACAGAAAAATTTTGACATCCGAAAATCCGTGTGCGTCCAGTTCCCATCGTACTTCATCGATAATCGCCCTCATATTGCCCCGGCGGGAGCGTGGCGTGTCGAGTCGGACAGCGGTAGCCCCACACTTGGCTGCGCGAAGAGACTCTGCCTTCTCATCGCAATAGGTATCGCAGAGCATGATCCGGGGCACATCAGCAGGAGCGTGTTTATCAAACGATCGCCATGCATCCTCCGGTGTCGGAAAGCACATCACCATCGCGTGCGGCATCGTGCCGACAACCGGCATCCCCGCCGGGGCACAGGTATTCGAGACACCATCTGCACCGCCAATCCAAGCGGCACGCTCGATCATGCGGGCAATCGCCGGGTGCTGGCGGCGGGAACCGAACGAGTATACCGGGCGGTTGCGGGCTTCGAGTCTGATATGCGCTGTGGCGGAGGCAATCCCGGATGCGTGGCAGAGGAACCCGAGAATTGCAGTTTCATAGCGGCAGAAATCCCGGTATTTTCCGGTGATGCGGAGCACTGGTTCATTCGGGAAAAAGACTGTTCCCTCCGGCATTGCGTCAACCGTGACCGGAATACCGGAAAGAAGCGCGAGCACATCTGATAGTCCGCACACGATCCCCCATGTATCCGGTAACGCAGCAGCAGTCACTTCCATCACAACATGAGGATTGATTGCTTCCTTTTCCAGCGTCTCTTCAGTGCGGACAAAATAGATATCCGTACAGTCCCCCCGCTTGATCGCCTCATCGCTGACCGTCTCGAACATGCCCATAATCATATCTTTGCATCCAACTGCCTTTACATTTGTCCATGCACATCGACAGTCCAAAACTTCGGGAAAACCAAAAGAATTGAGCGGGTCGGAAGTATGTTGGTGCATACGAACCGGGTATAAATACAGCGTGTGAAAAGCGAACGTGCTGGTCCCCCTCGAAACAAACATTATCCAGCATGGCACAAACTTCCGGTCGTATGGAATCACCGTCAGCCCTCTTCACCAGAAATACGCAGGTTATTAGTGCAGTTGAACACAACCTTTCCATTACAGGGTGCATCCATGGAACGTTCATCGGTCATGGGAAGAATAATCAGGATACCTGATCCGGCAGGTGCGTGCTGATGCTGGGGATTATCGGCGGCACGAGTCTCCTGTTCTCAACACTGCCGGAATTGAAACGGGAAAAAGTCAACACTCCCTTTGGGATAACCGAACTTCTTATGGGCGATATAGTCCTTTTGATGCGGCACCAGAACGGCATACCCCCGCACCGGCTCAACCACCGGGCAAACCTTGCGGCGCTCGCACTTGCCGGTGTTGATCAGATTGTCGCTTTCGGTTCAACCGGTTCACTCAAACATGCCATCATTCCCGGTTCGCTTGTCATCCCGACAGATTATCTTAGTATGACTGATATCCCCTCCATACACGACCATACGATCGAGCATGTAATGCCTGAGATCTCGCAGGATTTGGCAAAACGAATCTCAGCGCTCGTACCTGCTGCCTTATTTGGAGGTGTGTACGTGCAGACACGCGGTCCCAGGATCGAGACTGTCGCGGAGGTGCAGGCTCTTGCGAAAATTGCCGATGTTGTCGGTATGACTGTTGCATCTGAGGCGACACTTGCCTGCGAACTGGGTATGGATTTCTGTGCGCTCTGCACGGTGGACAATTACGCACACGGTCTCGGTACGGATGTCCTCTCCTTTGATCACATCCTGACGAGCTCACGGATGTACCGGCACCGGACTGACGAAATCCTGAAACTGATCATTCAAGAGATGAAATGAAAACAGACGGTAGTATTATGACAGATATTTTTGATGCAAAACAATCACTTCTCATAACAAACGTCATAGCTGAAGGGAAACCGGTCGATATTTTTGTCGATGAAGCGGGTACTATAGCAGGTATCGGTGAGAAAGTCCGGGCACAGTACAAGGGAGATGCAGAGTTTATGATCGATGGCGATGGCGCCATTGCCCTACCCGGGCTTGCCAACACTCACACCCATTCAGCAATGTCACTTCTCCGGGGATATGCGGATGATATGGTACTACAGGACTGGCTGGCACAGAAGATCTGGCCCCTTGAAGCACATCTCACAGGTGATGATGTGTATTGGGGGACGCGCCTTGCCTGCCTTGAAATGATCCGGACGGGGACGACTGCTTTTAATGACATGTATTTTTTCATGGAGGACGCGGCACGGGCAACCGATGAAGCGGGTATAAGGGCGGCACTCTCGTACGGCTTTATAGATCTCTTTAGTGAAGAGAAGCGTGAGAACGAGTGCAGGGCAACGGAGCGCCTCGGTACCCATATCCGCGCCATGAAGAATCCCCGGATCAAAATGGCTGTCGGACCTCATGCCATTTACACCGTCTCCCCTGAAGGATTGCGATGGTGTGCCGAGTATGCTGCCGAACAGAAAGTCGGGATTCACATCCACCTCTCCGAAACCGAGAAAGAGGTGAACGACTGCCTTGCCCTGCATCACAAGCGCCCGGCGGCATTCATCGACGACTGCGGCATCCTCACTCCCCATACTATCGCTGCGCACTGCTGCTGGCTTAATGACGCCGAGTGCGCACTTGTCGGTAAACGCGGGGTCTCGGTCTCCCATAACCCGGCGAGCAACATGAAACTTGCCACTCACCGGGCGATGCCGTACCGTGAACTCGCAAACGCGGGAGCGAATGTATGCATTGGCACTGATGGCTGTGCCTCGAACAACAACCTTGACCTGTTCGAAGAGATCAAAACCGCTGCACTCCTCCAGAAGTTTTTCTGGAACGATCCCACAGTGCTTGCAGCCCCCGACGCACTCGCGATGGCAACAATCGCCGGCGCACGCGCCCTCGGATTCGGCACCGGGACCCTTGCCGTGGGCGCACCGGCTGACATAATCCTTGTTGCCACCCGTACCGCATGCAATACGCCCCTGCACAATGCCACATCCAATCTCGTGTATTCATGCAACGGGGGGGCAGTTGAGACCACCATCTGTGACGGGAAAGTATTGATGCTCAACCATGAGATTCCGGGCGAAGATGAGATCCTCACCGGAGCTGCACGGGCAGCAGGGGCACTTGTCAAGAGGGCACTGGCTGCATGAGAAGCACCCGGTGCACTCTATGACACATTCGGAATTCCAGCGGTTAGCGATATCAGCCTTACTATTTTTTCTTGTCGCTGCCTGCGTTTTTTGCGCAGGGTGTACAGGTCATTTTTCATTTACTGGATTATCGAATACCACCCACACCCAGTACTGGGAAAATAACGGTACATTTGTCGTGTACTTTTTTGATGTCGGGCAGGGCGACTCCTCGCTTGTCATTTTCGGCAATACCACGATCCTGATCGACGCCGGTGAAGTGGACATGGGTGACCGTGTTGTTGCCGATCTTCGCAGGCTCAATGTCACAAAAATTGATCTCCTCGTAGCCTCGCACCCGCATTCAGACCATATCGGCGGAATGCAGAAAGTCCTCGATACGTTCCCCATCGGGCAGGTGCTCGATTCCGGTATGCCGCATCCATCTCCCCTCTACGAACATTTCCTGCAGTCAGTTGACCAAAAGCACATTCCCTATCGCGTTGCCGCACAAGGGCAGACGATAGACCTCGACCCGGCGCTCCGCATCCTTGTCCTGTCCCCGCCTGAGAAACGTTTCGGTGATGACCTGAACACGAACTCCATCGTCCTCCGGATCTCCTACGGTACGTTCGATGTTTTGTTCACCGGCGATTCGGGCGGCGAGGCAGAAGATGCAATGGGCAGATCAGGCTACCCGCTCGACGCGGAGATCTTAAAAGTCGGGCACCATGGCAGCATGTACTCGACCGCGAAGACGTTTTTAGACCGCGTGCATCCCGATATTGCTATCATTTCAGTCGGGAGCGATAATCCCTATGGGCATCCCCA
>JAPKXU010000263.1 GCA_026394655.1 Methanoregula sp.
ATTTTTCCCATTTACGTGTTCGGTGACCATAGAATATTCACAGTCCGATGTAGGGTAGTTGCGGGGAATACTATATAAAAATGGGGATGTGGGGCGGGTATCTGATGTAAATCTCCCCCCGTGATTCAAATTTGGAGAATGTAACCGCGAGATTCTCTCTCCTTTTACATAATCTCAGTGGACTCATCCTCTTAAAACGGTTCGAGGATTCTCTTCTCTATACACGGCATCATAATTTTAAAAAGACAATGTGAAAACTTAGTTCTTTATCGGTCGTCTAATTACGATGAAAATATTAAAGACGAATGCATTTTGGTGGCGAAAACAAGCAAAAAGCGGCGGGAAGCAGTGCTCAAACAAACCTTAATCCGCGCCCTCCAAAAACCCGAAGTTAAAGAAATGATCATATCAAGAATCGCCCAAATCATTCCTGAACTAATTTCCAGTGCGTGAGAATCTTCACTCCTATTACCCCCTCTCTTTTTTCAATTCTACGAATCCTATGAGATGTGAAACATTCCGATGAGTATATTATATGGTATTGCGAATAAAACAACATCCCCTCTTGGTGAGCCTCGTGAAAAACTGGTTTAAAATTGGTATTTTGGCTGTTCTGATAATCGGAACAGTAATGATAAGTGGATGCACAAACACAGGGTCTACTATTCCCGCTCCTCAGGGAACAACCCCCCAGACCGTTGCAATAGCGACCACAACGATACCAAATGCATCCATCCCTGTAACTACCCAAATCGGGTTAACAAGCAGTTCCCAAACGATTGTCATGCAGCCCCGTGGGGTTGCAGACCCTGCTTTTGTTGTGGATGTCATGATCCCGGAGAAAATTGCTCCAGGAACGACACTGGTGGGCGATCTTCATGATCAGACACAGCCTAGAATTGTCGAAGTGAACATGTTGGGCGAAATCGTGTGGAAATATGATATCCCGGAAGAGTTGAAAGCTTACACAAATCTCGGGTTTTCTGTTGTGCCACTGCAGAATGGCAACATCCTTGCGGTATTCCCACTCAACGGGGTCTATGAGATCAACCGTACCAGCAAGAATGTTGTGTGGAAATTTATCGATTCCAAAGCCTCCCATGACGCTGAGCGACTCGACAATGGGAATACGCTTGTGGTCGACGGGGGGTACGGGCGCGATACTATACAGGATGCCCAAGTAACAGAGATCAACCCCCAAGGACAGGCTGTCTGGTCATGGTATGCAAAAGATCACGGGTTTAATCAAGCGCCATATAACACTATCAACAATCAGGGATGGACTCACACCAATGCTGCAAGCCGGTTGCAGAATGGCGACACCCTCATCAGTTTAAGGAATTTTAATCGTGTCGTAGAGGTTGATAGGGATGGTAAGATTGTGCGGACCATCGGGGAGGGTACCATGGACCAGCAACATGATCCTGAGGCATTACCAAACGGTAATATCCTTTTTGCAAACCCGGGAGTGTCTCCCAAGGCAGTCGAGATCAACTCCCAGGGACAGGTCGTATGGAACTATATTATTCCGGAAGCCACTACATTCTCTTCTCAGGCCACCCGTGATGCCGACCGGTTGCAGAACGGTAATACATTAATTACTACGGCAAACCGGCTCATTGAGGTGACGCCGCAGGGAGATATTGTCTGGCAGTTCAGGCTGAAAGATATTCAGTTTGTCAATGAAGATGATGCGAAATCCCGAGGGTTCTACAAGGCAATCAGGATACCAGCCTGATATCTGTCATTTTTCCATACACAGGAGTCCCGTGTTCCAGGCATGTGAGCGGGAA
>JAPKXU010000309.1 GCA_026394655.1 Methanoregula sp.
CTGGGGAAGACGCTGGACCTTCTCTTCCCTGGTGAAACCCGTACAGCTTCAATGACATTAATCCAGAAGTTATTCAAGGGCGAACGATGGGAGACTGTTGAGATCCCGATCCTTACCAAAGATGGTACCATTCGAACGGTAATCTGGAATTCGGCTAACGTCCTTGACGTTAATGGAACGATAGTTTCTACCATCGCACAGGGTGTTGACATCACCGAGCGCAAACAGGCGGAAGTGGCATTGCAGCAGGCAAACAAGCAGTTGAACCTCCTCTCCAGCGTCACCCGTCACGACATCCTCAACCAACTGATGGCGCTCAAGGGGTATCTCGAGCTATCGCTTGATGTTATTGACAAACCGGAAGCACTAAAAGAGTTCATCAAAAAAGAGCAGCACGCCGCGAATGTTATCGACGAGCAGATCACGTTCACGCGGGATTATCAGGAACTGGGTGTTTCAGCTTCCGCATGGCAGAACGTGAACGAAGGCATCAGAAACGCGATGGTGGCACTTCCCATGCGGGCAGTCCACATCGAGCCTGATCCCGCTGATCCTGAAGTGTACGCCGATCCGCTCCTCGAGAAGGTCTTCTACAACCTGATCGACAATGCGCTCCGTTACGGAGGTGCAGACCTGAAGACAATCCGGGTTTCTTCAGCGGAATCTAACCCGGGGCTTACCATTATCTGCGAGGATAACGGAGTAGGAATTACAGCAGAGGACAAAAAGAAACTCTTCACCAAAGGATTCGGGAAGAACACCGGTCTTGGTCTGTTCCTCTCCCGCGAGATCCTCGCGATTACCGGGATTACAATCACCGAGAACGGTGTACCTGGGAAAGGTGCACGGTTTGAGATTGCGGTGCCGAAAGGGATGTGGCGGATGAAGGGAGTGGATGCATGACGCATGTATGGCGGGTTTCAGGTTTCGCTAGACAATCTGACGAGGACGAATTGGCAGTCATGCGTTTCTGCGGGTGCCGCATCAGTGGACGGCAGATATTTATTATAAGTTCTGATATTCTAGGTCAGTGAGCATTATGGAAAAAAAAGACATTGCAATTATCGTCATTATATTGATTATCGCGATAGGGGTGATAGTTGGCGTATGGTATCTCCAGAGCCCCCAGAAAAAATATACCGGGCAGCCGGAATCCATTACTCTTGGCATCTCGTCGCCGGATATATCGACGCTCGCTTTTATTGCACAGGAACAGGGATATTTTACTGAAAATGGTCTCAATGTGACGATAAAACAATATGATACAGGACTGTCAGCAGTAAATGCTCTTCTCAAAGGAGAAACGGATCTTTCCACCGGATCCGAATATGTATTCGTCGGTAAAGTATTCAGCGGTGAAAAAATCCTCATCACCGGAAATATTGCCAAATTTGATAACGAGTATCTTATTGCAAAAAAGGATCGCGGTATCGGGAATTACTCAGATCTGAAAGGGAAGAAGATCGGGGTTGCAAAAAAGACCACCAATGATTTTTTCCTGGGTCGGTTTTTGTATCTCCATGGCATTGATGTAAACGACGTTCAGATAGTTGATGTCAAACCCCAGCTGATGGCAGATGCGATTGCCAATGGAACTGTTGATGCGGTTCTAGTATGGGAACCCTATGCCGATGCCATTGAAAAGCAGCTCGGTGCCAATGTGCTTGTGTGGCCGGCACAGGGTGGACAGCGCAAATACTGGCTGGTTATCTGCAGGAACGATACCGTTTTACAAAATCCAGCCCTGATTGAAAAAATGTTCCGATCCCTGACGAAGGCAGAGACGTATGCCTATAGCCACCCGGCAGAGGCAAAAGCGATCATAAATAACCATATGCACTACGAAGCCCCGTTCCTTGAGAAATTCTGGCAATCTACGCAGCTTACTCCCTCGCTCGACCAATCGCTCATCCTCGCGATGGAAGACGAGGCACGGTGGATGATTGCAAACAATCTCACGAATGCAACAGCGGTGCCGGATTTTCAGAAGTATGTATATACGAAAGGATTAGAGGGAGCAAAACCCGGTTCGGTGAATATCATCAGGTGAGTTGAGTGAAGATCAGGACGCAATTAATTGTCGGGATGGTCATCTTCGGGCTCCTCCTCGTAGTCCTGTCCGGTCTCGTGATCGCGACCAACCAGCAGGTGGACAGGCTCGTCAGCCAGGAGAATATAGCAAACAGCATCGCTCTCGATGTCGGTGAGCTCAGCTACCTCACAAACGATTATATCCTGTATCACGAACCCCAGCAGGCAGAGCGGTGGAACGCGAAGTATTCCTCCTTGTCCGACCATGTCGCGAGTCTTTCGGTTGATCAGCCGGAGCAGCGGGCAATTGTGGACAACATGAAGGTAAACCTCCGGAACATAAAATCAGTATTCTATGATATCTCCTCACATCCCCAGCAGCCCGGCAGTGCGGGAACCGGCTTTGTCCAGCTCTCGTGGAGCAAGATGGCAGTCCAGGACCAGGCGATGGTCTTTGATGCAGGGCGGCTCGCCCGTTCCCTGAGTGAGCAGGCTTCCGGGCTGCAGCAGGTACGGCTCCTCTTAATCTTCACGCTGATGGGGGCATATATCGCGATGCTCCTCACCGCGTACTTCTTCCTTTACCGGCGTACGCTGAAGTCGATTACGGGCTTGCAGGAGGGGGCACGTATCATCGGAACCGGTAATCTTGATTTCACCATTGAAGAGAACGGTGAAGACGAGATTGGCGCTGTGTCTCATGCATTCAACCAGATGACTGCAAACTTAAAGCAGGTAACGGCGTCAAAAAAGGAACTGGAAAAAGAAGTTGCCGAGCGCAAACGGGCTGAAGTGGCGTTGAAAAAGAGCGAGGAGAAATTCCAATCCCTATACATGAATATGATTGACGGTGCAGCCCTCCATGAGCTCACGTATAACGATCAGGGCGTCCCGGTGGATTATGTCATTATTGAAACCAATCCTGCGTTCGAGATTCAACTTGGCATCCCCAGAGGTTCTGTCATCGGGAAGACGAGCAGGGAAGCATATAGCCTAGCCGAGCCCCCCTATCTTGAAATCTATACACAAGTAGCCCTGACCGGAGAGCCGAAGGTCTTTGAAACATATTTCCCTCCTTTGGCAAAACATTTCTCAATTTCAGCATTCTGCCCTCACAAAGGTAGGTTTGCCACAGTCTTTGAAGACATCACCGAGCGCAAACGGGCTGAAGAGGCGTTACGGCAGGTGAACAAGCAGCTGAACCTGCTCTCGTCCATCACCCGACACGATATCCTCAACCAACTGATGGCGCTGAAAGGGTATCTCGAACTCTCACGGGATTATCTGGATGACAAAAAGACACTCGGTGACTTTTTGGAAAAAGAGGAAAAAGCTGCAAGAACCATCGAACGCCAGATCACGTTCACGCGGGATTACCAGGAACTGGGTGTCGCAGCTCCCGCATGGCAGAACGTGAACGCCAGCATCAAAAAGGCTGTTACTGGTCTACCGATGCGTGCCGTCCGTGTTGAGGTTGATCCCAAAGATCCGGCAATCTTTGCCGATCCGCTTTTCGAGAAGGTCTTCTACAACCTGATCGATAACGCCCTCCGCTACGGGGGTGCAGAAATGAAGACGATCCGGGTTTTGTCGCGGGAGTCAGATGCAAGCCTCACGATCCTCTGCGAGGATGATGGTGTAGGGATCTCCGCAGAGGACAAAAAGAAACTCTTCACCCGGGGCTTTGGCAAACACACCGGGCTTGGTCTGTTCCTCTCGCGGGA
>JAPKXU010000185.1 GCA_026394655.1 Methanoregula sp.
CAATTGTTACAGTGAAATCTCCGGAACGTTCCAGAAACCTCCTACAGAGTTCGAGAAGGGATTCCTCATCGTCAACATAGAGGGCACGTATTTTTTCCGCCATCACGCACCATTCCTATACCGCTTGTTATGTTTGCGTACCGCTCCCGAAGTGCCGGACGGTGTGATATTTTCCATCACAAAGAGAATGACCTGACTTGTTATCGGGTGGAGGCTTGTTTTGGTTTTTTCCATAATAGACTCATATCATTGTGAAAGGACTTACATAGTTCAGGGATTTTAATACCTTGATTTAATTGACTTTCGGTATAGATTTACATTTTATCATTTCCAAATCTTTATATTTTAGAATTATTTGCGTAATTACTATTTGATACTTTTTACGGGCATTCTCCAATTCAGATATCCTGCATAATAATCCCGTCGAACTGTGGTAGCGCATCCTATGATGCGTTTATTGTCGTAGGCATGATCACCGGTTGAAACGCCACGTTTCATCGCAAGCATCTGCGGGATCCCGGTAAATTTCGTCAGGTGCGCCAGTAATTGATGATAGGGGTATGAATGCTTAATGATGGTGGTGCCGTGGCGCGATCCTGTCAACTGGAACAATCCCCAATAGCCTCCTTTTTTAAAACCCGTCACGCTGCGTGCTGCAATCAGCCATGGCACAGAATGTTATTAATCCCCTTTACCGCACGCAGTATCAGCCCACAGATTGGGCGATGGAGATTACCAATTATGGCAGATTTTGTTCCAAAGACGATCGTCAAGTCCGCAACCCGCGTACTGACGAACCCGATTGACAGCGTAAGTTCATTTGACACTATTGTCGATGGAGTTGTGACCGATAACCCGTTCACTTGCACCACTTACACCGTGTCTGGCGAGACGATGGACGCAGTCGCGATTACCAAGCGCTCGTATGGAGCCCGTCTGGTGTGGGAAGACGCTGAAGCAAAGAACGTCGGCAACACGACCGAGAGGTACGATACCTCGGCTGGTTTCAATGCCGGCGTCGCCATCATCATGGAAAGCGCCCCGCTTGCTACACAGCACGGCGGCACGTGCAGTCATGACCCGGATCTTGATACGTACTCCGCAACGCTCCGGTGTCACGATGCAAATGGTGAGTTGTATACCGTGACCGTCTCCCGCGACCATATCGATGTGTCGTCCTATTCGGACGACGCGATCCTCGCAAAGGTCGAGGCATGGGCGGACAGCGTCCCGACACTCGCCTGATCCTACCTTGACGGGAGCCTGGGGAGGGTGAAGACCCCCCGGTTTTCACTCTTTTCTCACTTTTCGTCACGACGGAGCCTTTTTTGGACGTTGAATTGTTAGCGGTCGTTCTCGGAGTAGTGCTCCCGCTTTATCCGGCGCTCTTTGTCATCTACCAGAAGATCGGCAAATACGACGTGATGTGCGAGGAGTTTGGCACACACCGGGACGAACATGAACGATTGAAGGAGACATATCATGGAAACTGAAACAACAGTAAAACCGGTTGCAACGGTGACCGGCATCTACCGGGGCACGTTTAACGGGCTTGTACCTTTAACAGTGGATACCCCGCTCACGGAAGAAGAAGTGCGTCGCAATCCGATTTTCTATCAACTTGATTTAAACCTGGACATGGCTGATGAGAACCTGATCATTGACGTGATCTACGATGACCTCGCACCGATGCGGTTGCCAGACCTGCGCCGGGGCACGGATATGCCGCACGGTGTCCGGTTCTGGATGGACTGGTTCGATATCCCGCGTTATGAACTGATGCATGACATCGACGGGCGGGCGGTTTATCCCCGGGCCCCGGGTATCCATACGGTACGCATCCGGACCGGGCGCCGGAAGTGGGCGCAGATAGGACGGATGCGGGACTTCTGGCCCCAGAATGGCGGCTCTACGAGCGAGACGTTCCGGTTCCGTATTGCGGGGGTGTAACCGTGCTCGAAGATCCCACTACCCCCACATTTCTTTCCCTCACGGCGACGGAGTGGCACGCTTTCGGCTACGGGCTGAAGGAGGGGCTCTGGTTCTGGAAAAGGACACCGCTTGCATGGGATTCCATTAAGAAGATGGATGCGTTGCCTGACGATGAGAAACCGTTGTCACCGGAACTGATCGCCGCTCTTAAGGAGAAGTACCATTACTATATCATCGGTTTTGCCCTTCCCGAAGACTGTGCACTTTTCGGCTGCGGGGTGTATCTGGTGATGACGAATGCACCGGCGCTTGCCAAAGTTGGGTTGTCGGTGTTGGGGTACTCAGGATGATGGGAGACTGAGTGAATGTGATGGGCTCGCGGTGAGGTAGGTGCCCGGCCCGGGGGCGGCGGTGTTGGTGGTGAGAAAACCCCTCCCCGGAAAACCTCACTTCACCGCCGCAACCCGAGTCTGCCGGTTCACGAGCACGTTATACGCATCATGCGCCTTGTTGTACCGCACGAGCACATTCTCCAGTCTCAGGATCGACCCGTACGGCGCTGACAGGATCGCATTATTTTCTGTTGTGATGTGAAACGCCGGCAGCACCGCATACACCGGCTTCTCCGCAGAGCCATCGCAGAGCCGGAACAGGTGCGTCTGTGCATCACCGAGATCCTCGGACATCTTTGAAGCAATAATATTCACCCGTCTTCCCACGTGCAGGTGAATCCCCGACAACCGGAAGCCCCGGGTGCCGGCAGGAACCCGGTACGCCTCGCGGGTTTTGCCATCCTTACGGAGGATCACGTAACTGTATTTGATATCGGTGTTCACATACCGGAACGGCTCGTCACATGCGGCAAGCGCATTCATTACTGGAGTTGGTCTGATCGGTTTCTGTGTGACAAAACTCCAGCACCGGTCCGGCGTGCAGTTTGTCGTATGGATGAACGTGCAGGGGGCATAGATGGACAACCCACGCTTCTTTACAGCAAGGGAGAGAGTGCGTAGTCCAGTGGAAGTGACCTCTTCTGCGGGTTCTACGATCAGGATCGTGCCGTCGGGTGCGAGTCGGTCCGCAATACCCATCACGAGGTCTGCCCGTGCTTCAACCGATGCCCCGGTCATTTCGTTTATCACGTTCGAGAAGACCGCGAGATCGATGCTGTCCGGAATCTGCCCGGATCCAAGTGCAGTAATATCGGCTCTCACCGGGGGCTTTATGGTGACACGGGTGTTTGTGTGTGCAACGTGCTCGGTGAGAAACGTGAATGCCTCGCAGTGCTCTTCCGATCGCTCCACCGCATGGAGGGTCGCACGAGCCGTATCCAGCCGGGAATAAAAATCGGCAATCGCAAGCGGCACGACACCGGGACCGGTCCCAATATCCAGGATCGTCATCTCCTCTTTTAAGAGCCCGTCACGGGCGAGCAGTGCGAGCAGGTGCTGCGTCTGCATGAAATAGACCGGGAAATGATACGCGAGATACCCGAGAACGTGATAACCCTTCGAGTACTGCAACGACCGTTTGTGGGTCGGTCGCCAGTAATCATCCTTCTGGGCGACGATCGCCCTTCGCAACCGTGAAAGGATGACCGGATCGTCCCAGCGCTTCCCCACCTTCTTTGTGATATACTGCTCGATAGCGAGTTCAAGGGCAGGAGGAATCGTACCCTCCTCAAAAAATGCCGCGATCCGCATCTCTTCTTCGGTATTCAGGGCATATGGTTTCGCGGGGACTATCCATGAGATTTTATAATCCTCCCCGAGTTTCGTTGCCGAAAGGCACAGTTGCCTGAGGTGCGGCTGGATTGCCGTATACATCCGGCTCACCGGCTGGGGCTCATCAAGGTAGTTTGCGATCTCTGATAGTAAGAACGCCGGTCTGGTGGAGGCAACATACTTTATTGTGGAGATGAGTTGCGTATCGGTCATTACCTGCCGGTACATGGGTGATAGCCGTTCATACATCTTTGGATGATGGGGAGCCGGGGGTCGAGCCGAGTCGTCGTACTGCCATATCCGGATGCGAGAAACAGTCACCATGAAAGCAGGACAAGCGATCTCAACATCAATGCGTTGCATGGACAACCGGGATGCGAGACATAGTCTGGTGCAGCCCGCTGGAGCATATTGAACCTGCCAGCGTCAGGCTCATATAGCGGTACAGCGGAGATCGTGATACGGAGAAGCAATGTGCGGCAGGTACTCACTCGTCTGCATTGATGAGCTTGGCAACCGGTTCAGGGTTTTTAACCCTATGATCGGTGCCCGTTCCCGGTTCAATATCGCGCCCGGCGCTGCGATGCCCGTGGTCGTGGGCGGGGAATCACCTGCACTCGTAATGATGCAATGGGGCTTAATCCCGCACAGGGAAAAGAGCACCGGCACCGTACGACCGCTCATCAATGCACGGGCGGAAACTCTCGCGGAGAAGCTCTCGTTCCGGCACCTGATCGCGAACAAACGGTGTCTTGTTCCCGCAAGCGGGTACTTTGAGTGGAAGACCGAAGGGCACCGGAAGATGCCGTTTTATTTCTCGCTCCCAAAAAGCCCGTTGTTTGCTTTTGCCGGGCTGTATGACGAATGGCATGATCCAGACGGGAAGAAAATTGCCACGTACACGATCATCACGACTGAACCAAACGCCCTTTCGGCACCTATCCACAACCGGATGCCGGTGATCCTGTCGCGGGAGAATGAGGTACGCTGGCTCTCTCGTGAAGCACCTGATACCGGGCAACTTAACGACATCCTTGCCCCGTATCCTGACCGTGAGATGACAGTCATCCCGGTATCCCCGCTCGTGAACAACCCCGCCATCGATGACGAACGGGTGATTGCACCGGTGCATTCTTTTGGTACACAAACCGAGTTAAAGGAGTGAGATGATGCTCGACCATTGCCCCGGTGCTGCAAACATCCGCACCCCCACGCTTGCAATCAAAAAATGCCCCCAATGCGGGGAAGAAGTGGAACTGTTCTCAAATGATATCTCGGTGAAGTGCTGTCGGTGCGGGTTTGTGGTCTTCAACGACATCGCTACCTGCGTCCAGTGGTGCAAATATGCAAAGGAGTGCGTAGGTGAGGAGATGTACCGGAAACTCACAGAAAAGAAGGAAGAGTAGCCGGTGCACCCGGGACAAGAGCCACGGGTTAATGACGCCTCGTGGGCGGTGCCTGTCTTCCCGTTACAACGCGAGCATACGCTCGATCGCTTTGCGTGCCCGGTTCGCAATCTCATCGGGCACCGTGATCCGGGGCTGCATGGATACAAGGGCATCCCGCACCTTCACAAGGTCGGTCTTCTTCATGTTTACGCAGACAGCTGCCGGTGAGAGGGGATAGCACGTCTTTTGCGGAGACTCCTTTTTGAGCCGGTGCAGGATCCCTACTTCTGTCCCGATGATAAATTCCTTCTCCGGCAGGGTCCGGACGAGTTTTAAGATCCCCGACGTGCTTGCGACATGATCCGCGCAATCGATCACGGCTGGTCGGCACTCAGGGTGCACGAGCACAACCGCATCCGGGTGCAACCGCCGGGCGTCTGCCACCTGTGCTGGAGTGTAACGGTCATGGACAAGGCAGAAACCTTCCCATGGGAGAACGGTCTTTTTGGTGAACCGGGCTGCATACGCGCCAAGGTTCCGGTCCGGCACAAAGATCACGGTATCAGCATCAAGCGAGTTAACAACTGCCACGGCATTCGACGAGGTGCAACAGATATCGCTCTCTGCTTTTACTTCAGCGGTGGTGTTCACGTAACAGACAACTGCTGCACCCGGGTGGCGGGACCTGACAAGTTTCAACTGGTCGGCGGTGATCATCTCCGCCATCGGGCAGCAGGCGTCGGGTGCCGGCAGGAGGACGGTTTTATCCGGGGAGAGAACCGCTGCGGTTTCTGCCATGAAATCAACCCCGCAAAAGACGATCACATCCCCGTCCATCGTCGCTGCGGCACGGGCAAGTTCCAGAGAATCTCCGACAACATCCGCGCACTCCTGCACTTCGCTCTTCTGGTAATTGTGCGCGAGGATGATCGCGTTTTTCTTCTCCTTCAGATGGAGGATCTCATCCACGATCCCTGATACATCCTGCACCCTGTACACTCCCTGTATCCTAGTAATCGCGCTCTTTTTCATAAATAGTCGTTGCTCATTCGGGAGTGCTGGTAGAGTTGCTTCCCCAACGGGACGTTTATCTTTCCACAGGCTCAAACGCTATCCGGTTCAAGTGAAAATTCTCCTCCCCGATAAGAGCGAGCGGATGATCGACGCGGGTGCTCGTACTGTCGAGCAGGTGCTTGTCGATCTGGGCATCAACCCAATCGAGGTGATCGTATCCCGGAACGGGCGACTGGTGCCGGACGATGCAGTGGTATCCGGCGATGACGAGATCCGGATCATCCGGATCGCCCACGGGGGTTGAAGCGTGAGCGGACAGGATCTGCCAGCGGGAATGAGCCGGTGCGTGCTCTGCGGAGAACCGGCAGTTGCCCGGTTGCGCGATCCTGCCCGTCACCTCTGCGCCGCCCACTTCACCGGATTTTTCGAGGAGCGGGTCTCCCGCACAATCGCGGACGGAAAGATGGTCAGACCCGGCGACCGGATCGCTGTTGCCCTGAGCGGTGGCAAGGACAGCACCGCGCTCGCCCTCGTCCTCTCTCACCTTTTACCAGCATGGGACGATGTGCATCCCGTCGCGATCACGATTGACGAAGGGATCGCGGGATACCGGGATGAGACGCTCCGGGCAGCGCAGGAGCTGACATCGCGCCTTGGGATCGAGCATCACACGGTCTCTTTTGCCGAGTTGTTCGGTAAGGATCTCGATCGCATCCTCGCTGGGCGGGAGCAACGGGCATGCACGATCTGCGGCATTCTCCGGAAGAAAGCGCTTGCCGTTGCAGCGGGACGGTACGGTGCGACAAAGATCGCCACCGGGCATAACCTTGATGACGAGGCACAGTCCGTCCTGATGAATGCCCTGCGGGGCGATCTTCCCCGGCTCATCCGCGATGCGGGAAGAGAGAACCCCTGCTTTATCCCGCGCATCAAACCGCTCTCTTTGACGCCGGAGCGGGAGATTGCGCTCTATCTTATGCTCTGCGATGCATGGAAGGAACTCCCCGAGTGCCCCTATACCCGGTATGCCCTGCGGGCAGAGGTGCGGGGCATGCTCTCGAAACTCGAGTACCAGCACCCCGGCACCATGCTCCATTTGATAGAGTCAAAAAAGAAGATCGAACGGTACTGCGCCGGCGCACAAGTACCGGCAGCCATCCGCCGCTGCCGGGAGTGCGGTGATCCGTGCAGCGGGGAGCTCTGCCAGCTATGCCGGCTCCGGCACTCACTCGGATGAGGATGAGTGCCGGGCCGTGGGCTGAACGGGATTTTCGTCCACAATGCGTTCCGGGTGCGTGTAGATATTCATCTTCCCGCCACGTGCAAATGCGATCACGGTAAGTCCCGTCTCTTGTGCAATCTCCACTGCGAGTGTTGTGGTGGCACTCCGGGAGACGACAATGGGGATGTTTGCGATGAGACATTTGCGCACCATCTCGGAAGAAATCCGACCCGATGAAATCACGTATGTCTGGGAAAAGTCAACATGGTGACGCAACCCGTACCCGATCACCCGGTCGACCGCGTTGTGGCGCCCGATATCCTCTGCTATCGTGATCACCTGCTTACGGTTGAGGAGTGCCACCATGTGAATACCCCCGGTAGTCCGGTGCACTTCAGAGTCAGGGAGCGATCGTTGGGCGTCTCTGATTGCATCCGCGCTGATAGTAAGAGGGGACTGGATCTTCGGGAGTTTTGCAGCATCGATATACGAAGTGCTCCCCCCGCAGCCGGAGAGGATGGTCTTTTTTGGTCCGAGCACTTTAAAGAGGTTCGTGGTGATCACGCTGATCCGGTTCTTCTCGATCTTGATCGATTCGATCTCATCTACTCCCTTGATGATCTGCTCGGTGAAGAGATACCCGGTGACAAAATCTTCGAGCTCAACCGGGCTCATCACCGCTGTCACCGCATGCCGTCCGTTCACAAAGACGGCGATCGGGTCCTCCACGACAACCTCGTGGGGCGTTTTTGTTGCTGTATCCCCGTCAACCTTCAGGCAGGGAACGGAGCGGTATATCTTCACCGGAGCAGGCTTTACATCTCGTTTTTCCGTGTTGCCCGTTGTCGGTGTATCCTGTTTTTTCATAAGACCTCGTCCATGCTTCCTGAACGGTATCCTTCAATATCGAGCGTCACATACGAAAAACCGATCGATTTGAGTGTGCTTGTTACATCGCTGTGCAGGGAAAGCAATTTGTGCATCTCCGCTTTGGGTAATTCTATCCGTGCGATCTTCCCGTGCATGCGGACTCGTACCTGCGAGAAGCCGGAGTTGTGCAGGAACGCTTCTGCCTCTTCGACCATGTGCAGTTTGTCGACCGTGATCTCATCCCCGTACGGGATGCGGGAGGAGAGGCATGCCGCAGATGGCTTGTCCGAGAATTCAAGCTGCATCCCACGGGCGATTGCCCGGATATCGGCTTTTGTCATACCGGTTTCGATGAAGGGATGCACGATCCCCTCTTCCGTGCTCGCCCGGAGCCCCGGTCGGTGCTCTCCGGTGTCTGATACATTCATGCCGTCCGCGATGCAGGCAAAACCCAGTTCTGTGGCGCGCTTTTTTAGCACTGCCGCAGAGTTCTTCTTGCACCAGTAACAGCGCTCTGACGGGTTCGCCCGGAACTGTTCATCGGCGAGAATCCCAACAGGAATGATCTCGAAGCTGAGTCCATTACGGCGGGCGATGTTTTCAGCCTCCGCAATCGCGCTGCGAGGTACTACCGGGCTGTCAAGGAGGACACACCGGCTCTTCGTCCCGAGCGCCTCATGTGCGAGCACGGCAAGGAGACTGCTGTCCACACCCCCGGAAAAGGCGATGACGATCGAGCTTTGCTCTCGTAATTTTTTAAGTATGAGTTCGCGTTTGGCTGAAATGTCCATACACATACACAAGTTCCCGGAACTAAAGAATAAGGATTGTCCCACAAAAAAATGAGGATTCAGCTGCCACAACGTTCAGCAGGTGTGCTGCCGCAGCCTTCATCGTTCTCGCGCAGTTGTTTGCATATATCGCAGGTGCGCTGGACGAGGTTGATCTTCTTTCCCTCTTTTAGGTCCTTTGCAAGCAGTTCGATCGATCGCTTCACATCGTTCTCGAACTCGATACGGTACCCGCGTTTACCGGAGATATACTGGGATACCGCCGATGGCGCAATTTCCAGCATCCGGGATGCCTCCACTTGGGAGACACCGCACCGGACGAGTTCGACAGCGATCGCTGCACGGATTGCCGGCAACACATCCCAGACTATTTTCTGACAGGGTGCTTCCATACCATCACAACGTTTAAGTTATCACAATTGTGACATAATACTGTGTATTCACAATTGTGAATAATCTATCAATGATACATCAATGTCCTCATGTTGTTCCCCCGTGTGTCAACTGTGCATAACCGATAAATGGTTGCCGCAGGATCGCCAGGAATTCAAAGATGGAAAGGGTTCCGGCAGTGGAGAACTGACAAAAGAATAATTCAGGGAATGACGCACATATTCAGTTACAGGTGCCAATATGGGAGAGAAGCGCATCATCTACATGGACCACTCCGCTACGACATACGTCCGAAAGGAAGTCGTCGCCGCAATGATTCCGTATTTTTCTGAACATTTCGGCAATCCCTCTTCCATCTATGGCATTGCCCGGGAATCAAAAAGAGCAGTGGATGCAGCACGGGTACAGGTGGCAAAAGCCCTCAACGCTGATCCGGAAGAGATCTATTTTACCTCTGGCGGCAGCGAGTCGGACAACTGGGCGTTAAAAGGTGTGGCGTGGGCGAACCGGAAACGGGGCAACCACATCATCACGACACAGATCGAGCACCACGCCTTACTCCACAGCTGCCAGTTTCTCGAAAAGGAAGGGTTTGCGGTTACCTATCTTCCGGTTGACAAATACGGGCTTGTTGATCCCGCGATGCTCGAAGCTGCGATCACCGATAAGACGATCCTTGTCTCGATCATGTACGCGAACAACGAGATCGGGACGATTGAGCCCATCGCTGAACTTGGCGCCATCGCACGGGCGCATAAGGTGTACTTCCACACGGACGCAGTGCAGGCAATCGGGAATGTCCCGATCGATGTGAAAGCGCAGAACATCGACATGCTTTCGCTCTCTGCCCACAAGTTCTATGGTCCAAAAGGGGCGGGGGCACTGTATATCAAAAAGGGTGTGCGAATTGAGAACCTGATCCATGGTGGCGGGCAGGAACGAAAGCGGCGGGCAGGCACCGAGAACCTCGCAGGGATCGTCGGCATGGGAAAGGCAATTGAACTCGCCACAGCTGACATTACGGGGCATAACGCAAAGATCCGTGCGATGCGGGACCGGCTGATCAAAACCGTCCTTGCAGAGATCCCCCATACCCGGCTCAACGGGCACACGGAGAAGCGCCTGTCCGGTAACTTCAACGTGAGTTTCGAATTTATCGAAGGAGAGTCGATGCTCCTCTGGCTGGATGACGAGGGCATCTGTGCATCCACGGGAAGCGCCTGCACATCGGGCTCACTGGAACCCTCTCACGTCCTTCTTGCCACCGGACTGCCTGTCGAAGTGTCGCACGGCTCCCTGCGCTTAACACTCGGCGATGTGAACACCGAACAGGATGTTGATACTGTGCTTGCGGTGCTGCCAAAAGTAGGATTACGCTTGCGGGAGATGTCTCCCCTGTACCAGAAAGAGAGAGCCGGAAAAGAAGGAGGGTGCAATGTATAGCGAGACGGTGATGGACCATTTCAAGAACCCGCGGAACGTGGGCGAGATAGAGAACCCGGATGGTGTTGGCGAGGTCGGGAACCCGGTCTGCGGCGATATCATGAAAATTTTCTTAAAGATCGAGAATAACGTCGTTGTAGATGCGAAGTTCAAGACGTTCGGGTGCGGGGCAGCGATCGCATCGAGTTCGATGGCGACTGAACTAGTCCGGGGAAAGACGCTTGAAGATGCGTGGCAGCTCTCCAATAAGGCGGTGGCTGAAGCGCTTGACGGGCTTCCCCCAATCAAGATGCACTGTTCTGTGCTCGCGGAAGAAGGCATCCACAAGGCGATCAACGATTATCGCGTAAAGCACGGCATGGAACCGTGGCAGGAGACCTCCACACACGCCCACGATCACGGTGACCATGATGAGGGTGAAGCACTCACCTGCGGGCATTAAACAGAGACGTGAGTGTTCTCTGGCAGTTTCCGGTGAATGATGTTAACAGAAAAAGATCGAGAACGGTACAAGCGGCAGATGCTGCTCTTTGGGGATGAAGGGCAGGAACGGCTCAAAAAAGCCCATATCTTCATTGCCGGAGCCGGCGGGCTGGGTTCGCACATCTCACTCTACCTCGCCGTTGCAGGGATCGGGACACTCACGATGGTGGACAAGGATGTCGTTGACCAGTCCAACCTGAACCGGCAGATCCTCCACTATGATCGCGATATCGGGCGGAGAAAGACCGAATCGGCAGAGGAGAAACTCCGGGCGGCGAACCCCGACATCACGGTGCGGGTGATCGATGCGACCATCGAGGCATCGAACGCTCATGCACTTGTCGGAAACGCAGATGGGATCGTCGATGCGATGGACAACTACCCGACCCGGTATCTTTTAAACGACGTGGCGATCGAAAAGAACATTCCCTTGTTCCACGGCGGGATACGCGGTTTTTACGGGCAGGCTACTACCATCATCCCGAAAAAGACCGCGTGCCTCCGGTGCATCTTTCCCCATGCTCCGCCAAAGGAGGTGTTCCCGGTGGTGGGAGTGACACCCGGGTTTATCGGCATGGTGCAGGCAACCGAGGTGCTGAAGTACCTGTTAGGGAGCGGAGAACTCCTCGCAAACCGGCTCTTTATCTGGGACGGGTTGCAGGCGCACGCGGAGGAGATCGCACTGGAAAGAAATCCCCACTGTACTGCGTGCGGGGATACACACAATACAAAGAGGAAGTAAGGATGACTGTTAAAGTCCGATTTTTTGCACGGTTCCGCGAGCTGTTCGGTGGCGATATCATCACAGGCATCTCCCCGGGAACGAGTTTTATGGGATTGATCAAAGAGATTGCCGGGAAGAACCGGGAAGGGTACGATGCGATCTTCGATGAGAACGGCGCGTTCCGCGAGTTTGTGATCTTAATGAAGAACGGGAAGCGTATCGACTGTACGAGCGCAACAGAAATCTCGGTTGCTGATGGAGATGAAATAGCCGTATTCCCGCCGGTGGCAGGCGGATAAGTGCTCTATTGGTGGAACGATGATCGCAATCCAGACAGAAGATGTCGATATCGGGCAGTTGATCAACGCGGCGAAGAAACGTAGCACGGGTGCAGTTGTCGTATTCGACGGTGTCGTACGGGACGATGATATCCGTGAGATGGATCTTGAGGCATACGAGGAGGTGGCGTTAAAGGAGCTCGAAAAGATCGCAGTTGAAGCACAAAGCATTCACAACCTCTGCTCTGTCGATATCATCCACCGCATCGGGCGACTCGCTGTCGGGGAGAATATCCTTATTATTGTCGTTTCCGCAGGTCACCGGAAGGAAGCGTACGAGGGTTCACGCTTCATCATCGAAGCGATAAAAGCCGGTGTGCCTATCTGGAAGAAGGAGCTGACAAGGGATGGCAGCCGGTGGGTGCCGGGCGAGCATGCGCATGGCAGTGGTGCCGTGAAACACTGACAAAAAAATACTTTTCTCATTCTCTTCTGGCGCCTCCTGTATCCTGAACTATTCTGAAGTAAGGGACTAAAAATTGAATTCCACCCGGTTTTCTGTTTTCTGTTATCTGTTTTCATGCCCGGAAGAATATATGGGAGATCATTCCAACGTTGATCATGGTACTGGAAGAATCCCTGCTCTTTTATACTGAAAATGATGCAACAGAGTTTATCAAGCGCCTGAAGAAGAAGGGTTGCCATGCAACAAAGAGGATCGAGGTATCGGTAATCGAAGAGATGGCGATGGAGGGTCCCCTTGGAAAGATGATTGAGGTGCTGGAGGAGATGGCTGATGATGACGGAGAGCCTGCGACCGTGGAGATGGACAACGAATTGGATACGACGCTTCTATTGGCAGCAGAGACCATCGCCGGTTCAGACAAATCCGCTCCTGCAACACATCCCCTGCTCCTCAAAACCCTGAGACGCACACGGGATTCCAACAATGAAATCATGGCGAAGCATGAGGTGGGTGATATCATCTACACTGAGGCGGATTTCGATATAATTAATTCCGATTTACTTGAAAGCACTGACGTGAATGCTGAACGTGAGTTAATCGGGGAGATCTCTGCAACACTGCCGCTCATCAGTTCCCTCGAGGTGTTGCTGGAGAATGGTTTGGTTAAGGCAACCCCCGGCGGGATTACGCTCATACAGAAGGTGGATGCAGATGAGATGTTTATCGAGCGCAAAATATTCGATCCTGATCTGTTTGATGAGGATATGTTGGATGAGCATGATGTCCACCTCTTAAAGAACGTTAACTACATGCCCCTGATCCGTGTCAACATAGATCCGTCGCTCTACTTCACCTGCGAAGACGATGAGCTGATAGAGGCGCTGGATGGTCTGGATCTCGAAGAGGCAAGTGAAAAAGTGTTGTTGAGAAATTTCCCGTATAAAAAACTCATCATAGATTCCGTCATTGAGGTGATAGAAACGGGCAAAAAGGTTCCGCTCTCGAAGATTATTGAGCAGTCTGAGGAGTTCCTCCCGATTTTATTGGGTGAACCCTACAAGGTTGTTGTGCATGCCCATCCGGAGACCGTCAAAGGAATCATTGACGATATGCGAAAAGCGCGGGTCATCCAGGGAAATGATGCGGGCATCCGGCTGTCAGGGCGTTAAAGGATTTTATCTTTTTATCGCGGGAGATCTTTTATTGTTCGCCAGATGTGCGTGTTTGTAAAAAAAGCCGATCGACATCCCGCTCAGATTCTCCCGCCGTTCGCACGCGTTGTGCAGCATCTCTTCTTCTTGGAGAAGGTGAACCGGAGTTTGGTCTCTCCCCCGGCGGATCAGTGACCGGATTTATGCGGAGACAGTCCAGTCATTATACTCCCTTGATGGATGAAGTGCGATAAAACGGCGGGACCCTAAAGAGCGTGAAACAGAGGATTTTATCCTATCCCCGGCATATTGTCAATCGATGCGGGAGATCGTAAGGAAACTCGTCCATCTCTTCTTTGGGCTGGGCATCGCAGGGATGGTCAAAGTTCTCGATCAGCCGACGGCGATCGCGATCCTTGCCGGTGGTCTTTTCATCGGTATTATCCTTGTTGACCTTATCCTGCGGGGCTACAAAATCCCTCTATTCTCCTCGCTCGTTGATTACGGTGACCGGTGCGATCCCCTGCCGGGAAAGGGGGCGTTCTTCTTTGCGGTAAGTGCCCTTGTTTGTGTTATACTCTTCCCGGCACCTGTCGTCATCCCGGCGCTTGTCACCATTGCGGTGCTGGACAGTGTTGCGACCCTTGTCGGCATACGGTATGGGAAAAGACGCATCTATAATGGCAAGTCCTGGGAGGGGACGCTCTCCGGGATTCTCGTCACTGTTCTTGTGCTTGTGCCGTTCCTTACGGTCATTGGGGCGATAGTGGTTGCAGTCATTGCCGGGTTAATTGAGCTCTTCTCACCGGTGGATGACAATCTCGTGATACCGGTCAGCGTCTGCATCATTCTCTCCGCGCTACCTGTGCTCATCTGACAGCAGGGAAGGACTATGAGTGTGTGATAGGACGATACCGGTTTCCAAACTCTTCGCGTAATTGTCTCATTACTACCGAAGGGTTCCCATACACGAGTTACGAAGCGATCCCCATCTCATTAAGACGCGCCAGCCGCTCGCACGCGTCGTGCAGGGTCTCGTCCTTCTTGGAGAAGGTAAACCGGAGTTTGGTCTCTCCCCCGGCATGGTAGAACGAGCTGCCCGGAACCGCTGCAACCCCAATCTTCTCCACAAGGAAGCGGGCGAATTCAGTATCCGTCATACCAAAACCGGCAATGTCCGTGAAGATGTAGTACGCTCCTTCGGGCAACTGGCACTCGAAGCCCGCATGCCGGAGCCCGTTAAAGAGAATCTTCCGCCTACGGTCGTAATCGCTCGCGAGATCCCGGTAATATGCTTCCGGCAGTTCGAGCGCAGCAACGCAGGCACGCTGGAGCGGAGCCGGTGCACCCACAGTGAGGAAATCATGGATCTTTCGGATCCGTTCAGTGAGGTGTTCATCTGCCAGTGCATACCCGACACGCCAGCCGGTGACGCTGTAGGTCTTTGAGAAACTCCCGATGGTGATGGTCCGGTCATCCATGCCGTCAAGCGATCCGATGGAGATGTGAGATCTTCCATCGTAAATGATATGTTCATAGATCTCGTCCGTGATTGCGATCACGTTGTGATCGATGCAGAGGTCTGCAACAAATGCAAGTTCGTTTTTCGTAAAGACCTTTCCCGTCGGGTTGTTGGGTGAGTTTAAGATGATCGCCCGGCTCTTCTTTGTTACGGCAGCCTTCCATGCCTCTTCGTCAATGGCGAGATCGTCCCCGATTGGGACATACCGGGGCACCGCACCGGAGATCTGTGCATCCGGACCATAGTTCTCGTAGAATGGTTCCGGCACGATCACTTCATCGCCCGGATGGATGAGGGCGAGCATCGATGCCATCATCGCTTCCGTTGATCCGCAGGTGACGGTGATCCCGGTTTCCGGGTTAAAGTGCATGCCGTTGTAGTGCGCGACACGTGCTGCGATTGCCTCACGGAGATCCTTTGCGCCCCACGTGATCGCGTACTGGTTCAAGTCCGCATGCAGCGCGGTGCAGGCAGCTGCTTTGAGTTCGAGAGGACAGGGGAAATCGGGAAACCCCTGTGCAAGGTTGATCGCGTTATGAGCGATGGAGAGCCGGGTCATCTCCCGGATCACCGATTCGGTGAAGTGATCGGCTCGTGAAGGATGGGTGGAGAAAAATGGTGAACGGGCAGGTGCCGGTGTTTTTGTGCCGGCGCCCGGTTGTGCATGCTTCATGATGGATCCGGTTGGTGTAAACCGAAATATAATGTGCGGAAGCGATTGGAAACGGGAAAAGCCATTGTCATGACGTGCTCGCAACTTCTGCCAAAATTCGATTATCCCGGCAACTTTTGAGATCCCTGCGTACCCGCGAGGCATACCTGTTGTATCGACATGGGGGTCGATGAATGTATTGGATGATTGGATATCATACCACACTTGCCAGTACTCCCTATCTTCGGTGCATCCTCCCACCATCACATAATCACGGTTTATCTTCCATGAATACGAAAAGTGAATAACGAAACTATGAAGTCGCCGTTGTATGCCAAAAAAACGGTTCGCCAAACCGTGAAAGCATCAATAGGACCACTACCCGTCATTCACGGATCGGTCAACCGGGATGGCACATTCTTCTTCTGGGGAGAAGGACAAGTCAAACCAGCGACAAAAAAGCGCGGACGAAAACCAGCACAACCAAAACCCAACTCCCACCCGTACGCCCTGTCGGCAGCTGAACTCAAAATGGCATTAACAAACGTCCTGCCACCGGATCTGCGGGGTGTCCTTGCGATCTCAGAGGGTTCAATCTGCCTCACACTCCCTACCATGGATGCGGGTCCGGCACCCTCTCCCGAGTTGGCTCGCCAGTGGGATCTCCCTTCAACAAGGACAAATATCCTCGCTCCATGGACGATTCCCATTATCTCCGTCCCGGTCTCATTCGCCCTGCCGCTTTTGCTCGCTGGAGAAGAATACAACAATGACGCACGGTACGGGAGATCTCTCCAGGCATGGTCGGTGGTCGCACTCTTTACGTGTGAACTTGTCGCCCGTGGCTCATTTGCACCGGGCTTTGCACCAATAAGAGATGGCAAGACAAGGGGCGTGTGGCACCCAGAACTACGGGATGAAGATAAAAAACGTTTGAGCGAGCTCATCGCTGCCATGCCCCCGGTGGTACGGGCACACCTTGTGCCCGGTAAAAATGAAGAAACCCTATTTGGGCTTGTCTTGATATTTATCGATGCTGCGATGCAGACAATCGTACGGCAGGTTGCACGGAGTTCGAAACCGGGATCCACGGTACTAAAACGGTCATCCGATCTCTCCGCAGGAGATCTATTCTATCTCTCTCTCACTGGGGAAGATCACGCCCTCTCAGAGAAATTACCCGAAGTAAAGGATCTCAAAAAATGGCTTGCCGGGCCTCTCGCGGCAAAGAAAGGATCAAGTTGCACTACCTGTTTTACTGTGCAGGAACCTGCACAGGATGAGATGGCATGGAGCATTGGATTCTTTCTCCAGTCAAAGGACGACCCCACTCTCCTTGTGCCTGCAAGCGAGGTCTGGAAGGGGAGATCTCCGGCAGTAGCGCAACTGATCAGTGCAGAGACCGGGCACCCGCAGGAGCGGATGCTCTACGATCTCGGTACCGCAGCGAAGGTCTACCCGCCCATCCGGGACGCGTTGAAGTCGGCACGCCCGCAAGGGATCACCCTGCCCCCGGAAGCGGTGTACAAATTCCTTGCCGAGACCGCACCGCTTCTCCGCGAGATGGGGTGCTCCGTCCTCCTGCCCTCGTGGTGGAAGCAGGGTCGGCAGCGTCCGGCAATCCGGATGAAATTGAACGGGGAACCGGTAAAAAAGGGTAGTGGCAGCGGGAAATTCTCTCTCGATTCGATCCTCTCCTTTAACTGGAAGATTGCCATCGGGGACGAAGAGGTCTCTCCTGAAGAATTTGAACAGCTCGCCGAGCGAAAGATTCCGCTCATGAAGGTGCGGGGGCGGTGGATCATCTTTGATCCAAATGAAGCCCGGCGCGTCATTTCCGCATTCAAAAAAGAGTACCCGGATTCCGAGATAACCCTCTCGGATGCCCTTGCTCTCTCGTTGGGAGGCAGTGAGAATGATGAGTACTCCATTGCCGGGCTGACTCCAGATGGGCATCTCAAGGAGTTCATGGACCGCCTGCTCTCGGTGAAGACGCCGGAAGCTGTCACGATCCCGGAGACATTCACCGGTACCTTGAGACCCTACCAGAAGAACGGGACCGCATGGCTCTCGATGCTCACGGAATCCGGCATGGGTGCCTGTCTTGCCGATGACATGGGGCTTGGAAAGACCGTGCAGCTGATTGCACACCTGACCCTTCAGGCAACAAACAAAAGGAAAAAGAAGATGACGCTCCTCGTCTGCCCGATGTCGATCATCGGCAACTGGGTGAGGGAACTCCAGCGGTTTGCCCCCTCGTTCCGTCCCTATGTCCACCATGGCAGCAAACGCTGTTCCGGTTCGCAATTCTCCCGCGCACGGGAAGATGCCGATCTCGTCATCACCTCCTACCAGACGGTACAGCGTGACGAGGAGATCTTCGCTTCGTGCGAGTGGGACTGTGTCGTCCTAGATGAAGCGCAGAATATCAAGAACCATACAACCAAACAAGCGCGTGCGGTCAGAAAATTGCCTGCCGCGAGTCGGATCGTCCTTACCGGAACACCGGTCGAGAACCGGCTCTCTGAACTCTGGTCGATCATGGACTTCTTAAACCCCGGCTACCTTGGATCTGCCACATCGTTCCAGAAGCAGTTCTCCGTCCCGATTGAGAAACACCATGATACCGGAAGGGCACAGGTCTTAAAACAGATCGTCCGACCGTTCCTTTTGCGCCGGTTGAAGACCGATAAGACAATCATTTCCGATCTCCCGGAAAAGATGATCGCAAAGGAGTTCTGTCCGCTCACAAAGGAGCAGGCATCCCTCTATGAAGCAGCAGTGCAGGACATGCTTGAGAAGCTGGACACGCTGGAAGGCATCGAGCGGAAAGGCGCTGTGCTTGTCACCCTGATGCGGTTGAAGCAGATCTGCAATCATCCGGCGCTCTTCTTAAACGACGGGAGCGATCTTGCGCTCCGCTCTGGTAAGCTGGACCGGCTCTGTGAAGTGCTCGAAGAAGTGCTCGCAAACAATGATCGTGCTCTTATCTTTACCCAGTATGCGACATTCGGAGAGATGCTCAAACCGTACCTGGAGAAGGTCTTCTCAACCGAAGTCCTGTTCCTGTACGGGAAGACCAAACGGGAAGCGCGGGACGAGATGGTGGCACGGTTTGCGGATAAAAAGGGACCAAAGATCTTTGTACTCTCACTAAAAGCCGGCGGGACCGGGCTGAACCTGACGGCAGCAAACCATGTCTTCCATATCGATCGCTGGTGGAACCCCGCTGTCGAAGACCAGGCAACCGATCGTGCGTTCCGGATCGGGCAGACAAAGAATGTGGAGGTACACCTGATGATCTCAGCAGGTACACTTGAAGAGAGGATCGATGCCGTCCTTGAGGACAAACGGGCTCTCGCGGGAAGCATCATCGGAACCGGCGAAGACTGGATCACGAACCTTTCAACACAGGAACTCCGCGAACTCCTGACGTTGAGAAAAGATGTGCTGGGGGGTGCGTGAGATGTCACGATGGGGAGAGTGGTACCCGCCAGCACGCCCGATCGCGGTGAAGAACGGGATCCAGGCACGGAGCAAGAAGGGGAATATCGGAGAGACCTGGTGGTCAAAACGGTTCATCGCTGCGCTTGAGCATATCGGTATTGGATCACGCCTTGAGCGGGGGAGATCGTATGCCCGCAAAGGGCAGGTTATCAGCATCAACATCCGCGACGCCACCGTCTATGCCCAGGTACAGGGAACGATGCCACGACCCTACAAAATCACCATTTCGTTTTCCCGGTTCACTGATGGGCAATGGGAGCAGATCTTCGATGCCCTCGCGTCGCAGGCACTCTTCACCGCGATGCTCTTGGGAGGAGAGATTCCGCAGGAGATCGAGACGGTCTTTACCAGCGTGAAACTCTCGCTCCTTCCAGCGAGCGCGAAGGATATTAAGACCGATTGTGACTGCCCAGACTATGCAAATCCCTGCAAGCATATCGCAGCCGTGTATTACATCCTCGCAGAACAGTTTGACCGGGATCCGTTTCTCATCTTCTCCCTGCGGGGGCGTGACCGTGAAGCAGTCCTCGAAAATCTCCGGACACGGAGGAGTGCCGTAGTGCCGGTTGAAACGGAAGGAGAAACGCCCGAGCCGGAGAGTACCGCGGTGCAGGAACCTGACGGGTGCGTGTTGGCTCCACTTTCTAAATGCGTTGCTTCATTCTGGGATGCTGCGGAACCCCTCGACACTTTCCCGATCCAGCTGTACAAAAAACCCGAACTGGAAGCTGCCGCGTTAAAACGACTCGGACCATCATTGTTCCGTATCAACAACAAGGATCTAGCTGATCTGCTGGTGCCGGTCTATTCACACGCCCGTGAATATGTGTTGGAGGAACTCATGCTGTGGGAGTCGGAACCGAAAAAAGTGCCTGCCGTTAATCCGAAGCCGGCAATTACCCATGTCAGGAAGAAGAGGGTGTAGGCGGGAGAACCAGCACGGCTCTTTTTTAATATGGGGTTCTCTGGTTAAAAAAAAGGTTGATGGATTTTTCTTGTTATTCCCGTGACAAGATCATTCATCTGGAAAAAAACCATTCTCGAACCTTCATGCCAACGTATGCCTGATCTGAGCCGGGGTAAAGGCGTTCTCGCACCGGAGTTGGTCTGAGAATCGCATTCGCAGTTTCCATTCTGGAGCTGGTAACTAAAAAATATCCTTGACTTTTTGGAGATCCTGTGCAGTTCTATTTCGGAATTATGGTGCCGGGAGTCAATTTCCCCCTCAAAAAGAATTGAAAATGATTAATTATGATAAACCACAAACCAAGATGAGGGTGGCTGAATGAATGAACTGTTGTTTCTGATAGGATTTCCTTTAATTATTGCCATTTTGATGCTTGTTATCCCTAAAGACAAATTACGAAATCGAAATTACATTGTAATTCTCTCGGCACTTATCATCGGTGCCACATCTATCTGGCTTCTTGTGACCTGCTTTAACAAGAATACGATCCTGTATCCCTTCCCGTTTGAGCCAGCCAGCAATGTCATGTATATCATTGAGCTCCTGCTTGCCGTCTTCCTCCTGTATCTTGGTATAAAATACCGGAAGATCATTACCGTGGCGCTCGTCCTCATCCAAGCCGGGCTGCTTGTCTTTTTTGAGACGTATCTCGTTCATGGCATGGAACCGGTAAACAACCTCTTTGTTGACCAGTTCTCAATCATCATGGCGCTGATCATCGGCATCATCGGAAGCCTGATCGTAGTCTATGCCACAGGCTACATGGAGACGTACCACTCCCGGCACCCGGAGATAAAAGACAGGACAAATATTTTCTTTTTTGTCCTGTTTGTTTTCCTCTCGGCAATGTTCGGGCTTGTCTTCTCCAACAACCTCCTCTGGGTCTTCTTCTTCTGGGAAATAACGACCATCTGTTCGTTCATCCTGATCGGATACGCCCAGACCCCGGAAGCGACCAATAACGCGTTTTTAGCGCTTGCCATGAACCTTCTTGGCGGCATTGCGTTCATGATTGCCATCATCTATATCGGCATCATCGATCCGTCGGGGAAACTCCTTGAACTTAATACCCTCATCATGTCCGGTCAGGCAATAGCCCTCGTGCCTGCGGTCCTCATCTGCTTTGCCGGCATCACAAAAGCCGCCCTGATGCCATTCTCCTCATGGCTTGTCGGTGCAATGGTCGCACCGACTCCGGTCTCCGCCCTGCTCCACTCGAGCACAATGGTAAAAGCCGGTGTCTATATCATCGTCCGGTTCTCCCCGGTGCTTGCCGGGAGTCTTGAAGGGTTCCTCATTGCACTCGTTGGGGGGTTTACGTTCCTTCTCGCCTCGTCAATGGCGATATCACAGTCAAACGCGAAAAAAGTCCTCGCGTATTCAACCATTGCAAACCTCGGCTTGATTGTTGCCTGTGCCGGTATCGGGACGTATAAACTCATGTGGGCGGCGATACTCCTGATCATCTTCCACTCGATTGCCAAATCACTCCTGTTCCTCTGCGTCGGCACGGTCGAAAACCGGATCGGGAGCAGGGACATTGACGACATGTCGGGCTTGATCGTACGGATGCCCAAGATCGCAGTCATGATGTTTATCGGCATCGCAGGGATGTTTTTAGCTCCCTTCGGCATGCTGATTACCAAATGGGCAGCGATAGAAGCGTTTATCGTCGCTCCCCTTGGGTTGCTGTTCGTTGCCATCCTTGCCTTCGGTGGTTCAATTACCGTCTTCTTTTGGGCGAAGTGGATGGGAAAGATCATATCAGTGCCGCAAGTGATGGAGCGGGTTGAGGATACGGTGAAAAAGGAGAAATGGGCAGTTCTCTATATCCTCGCCGGGCTCACGGTGGTTGTCTGCCTGATCTTCCCCCTCATCTCGTCCATTCTCATTGAGCCGTTCAT
>JAPKXU010000239.1 GCA_026394655.1 Methanoregula sp.
CTGTTCATACGCCGATGTGACCGCGCTTGAGTAACCGCCGACAAGGATGTCCACATTGTCACTGGTGATCAGTTTCGTGGCTGCCTTCTGGCCACCCTGCTGGGTAGACTCGTCATCGCCAACGATGAGCTTGATCGGAACCTTTGTTGCCGATCCCTGAAGCTGTAGGCCGCCATTGGCATTGATCTCGTTCGCTGCCACCTGTGCAGACTGCCACATGTTCGTCCCGACATTGCTTTGAGAACCTGTTAAGGGTACAATCACACCTATCTTGATTGGCTGGGTTTGTGCCGGTGCCTGCTGAGTGCAACCGGCGATGATTGCCAGTACGATAAGCAGTGCCGCAATGAATAATACCGAATATTTCATAGTGAACTTCCTCTGCTATGCTATAGCATGACATATAAACCGTTGTGGTTAATAATGATAAATTTATGTTTTTTATTCGTCATTGTTGACACAATGGAATCCATTTCTGGATCGATGTGCGCATATGAATTCCCTGTACGACACCACACCGCCCTCACGCACGGGGATATCCCATCTGCCCCAGTGTCTTTTTGATCTCGTCAAGGATCAGCGGGTCATCGATAGTAGCCGGTACCTGGTATGGCGTGCCATCGGCAATTTTTTTGATCGTGCCCCTTAGGATCTTGCCTGACCGGGTTTTGGGGAGCCGGTTGACGACAGCTGCGGATTTGAATGACGCGATAGGACCGATCTTCTGGCGCACAAGCCCGATCAGTTCAGGTTCAATCGTTTCCTGTGTTTTAACTGAGCCCGCCTTCAATACAACAAAGCCGACCGGTACTTCACCTTTGATAGGTTCGTGAACGCCGGTGACTGCACACTCGGCCACATCAGGATGCGAGGCAAGCACCTCTTCCATCGCACCGGTGGAGAGACGGTGTCCTGCAACATTGATGATGTCATCGGTTCTGCCCATGATTGAGAGGTACCCGTTGTCGTCCACGTACCCGGCATCCGAAGTCAGGTAATAGCCGGGGTAGAGTGAGAAGTACGTCTTCACGTAATCCCCTTCGTTCTGCCAGAGCGTGGTAAAACAACCGGGGGGGAGCGGTAACCTGACCACAATGTTTCCAGTCTGACCGGTGGGGACCTTCTTCCCTTCGGCATCAAGGACCTCGACATCGTATCCCGGCACCGGTTTCGTGCAGGAACCGGGTTTCACCGGTAATAGTTCGAGCCCCGCACAGTTAGCCCCGATCGCCCAGCCGGTCTCGGTCTGCCACCAGTGATCGATGACCGGTACGTGGAGGTGCTGCTGTGCCCAGAGAAGGGTGTCTGGATCACACCGTTCACCGGCTAAAAAGAGCATCCTGAGACTGGAGAGGTCATATTTCCTGATATATGCTGCGCCCGGGTCTTCGCGCCGGATTGCGCGAAACGCCGTGGGTGCACAGAAGAGAACTGAAACCTGATGCTGTGCGATGACCCGCCAGAACGCGCCGGGATCTGGTGTGCCAACCGATTTGCCCTCGTACAGGATTGAAGTGCATCCGTAAAACAGGGGGCCGTACACGATATAGGAATGCCCGACCACCCACCCGATATCGGAGGCTGCCCAGTACACGTCTCCGGGTTTTACCCCATAGATATTGTGCATTGTCCAGGTGAGTGCGACAAGGTGACCACCGTTGTCCCGCACGACACCTTTGGGTTTTCCGGTAGTGCCTGATGTATAGAGAAGGTAGAGTGGATCAGTTGAGAGAACGGGAACACACCCGACCGGTTCAGCTTTCATGAAGGTTTCCCAGTCAACGTCCCGCCCGGCAAGAGATTCTATGGGCGATTCCGGACGCTGGACAATAACACAGGATGTTGGTTTATGGGTACACACCCCGATCGCGGCATCAAGAAGTGGTTTGTACTGGATGACCCGGGTTACTTCGATCCCGCAGGATGCAGATATCACCACACGGGGGCGTGCATCTTCGATGCGGGTCGCAAGTTCCCGGGGGGCAAATCCTCCGAAGACAACGGAATGGATGGCGCCGATCCGTGCACAGGCAAGCATGGCAATGACGGCTTCCGGGATCATCGGCATGTATATGACGACCCGATCTCCTTTTTCCACACCATGCTTCCGGAGCCCCCCGGCACACCGGGCGACGAGATCCCGCAGTTCGCGGTAAGAATATTTTTTTACGGTGTCAGTGACCGGGCTGTCGTAGATGAGTGCAATGCGATCGCCCCTGCCCTGTTCGATATGATAGTCGAGCGCGGAATAACAGGAGTTGACCACCCCGCCTTCGAACCAGCGGTAAAACGGCGGGTTTTCCCGGTTGAGTACACGATCGTACCTGCGAAACCAGTGGACATGTTCTGCCGCCTTGCCCCAGAAGCGTTCAGGCTCTGATACCGATTCATGAAATGCCGACTCATACTCTCCACTCATGCACCACATCTCCACGTCGAATATCTAAGAAAATTGGAGGGAACGGACTTATTTCTTTCCAAATGGTGCACCAGAAATGGTTTGATGTGGTGCGGATTAATCAACACGTTCCCGATTAAGTGGTGCACATGTGGAACTGTCACGGTAAGTGAGTATAAAATAATGTCACAGTTTTACAACTCAGGTAGTCACCAATATCCCCTTTGCGAATAGTTGTGGGTATAGATTCACATCTAGCGGAACTCATCTCAAATCCTGTCAGGATGCTCCCGTAAAAAAATTTTGATTTTTTGAAAAATTTGGGATTACGAGAGCCCCGCTATTATGTCTCTTTTGGTGTTTCTCATAGTCGATGGATATATCACAGAGTATTGACAATATCCGAACACTTGAGGTGCAAGTAATGAAAAAATGGATTGCAATAGGTATTTTATCCGTTCTGGTTATCGGAATGGTAATGATGAGCGGATGCACGAGCCCATCTCCAGCTGCGGTCCACATGACACCGGTAACAGCCGGGCCCACGACACCCACCGTGTCCGGGGACTGGAAATTTGTCGTATTCGCAGATTCCCCTGACCCGGCGGAGAACACGACAACCGGTGTCAGTCCGGCCCTCATCCCGATTGCCAAAGCAATTGCCGCGGAGAAGCCGGACCTGGCCCTGTACATGGGTGATCTGGTCAACGGGTGGGAATTAACAAACGCGTCCCCGATGGCGGGCAATTACACGGGCCAGTTTGAAAACTGGATGAAATATGTCACTCCCATCCATAATTATACTGACGGCACCGGAATC
>JAPKXU010000118.1 GCA_026394655.1 Methanoregula sp.
AGTGCAGGTGTTCCGTGTCAGCAACCTTTCCGACAGTGCAACCATAGGTTACCTGTACATCGATCCCTTCCCCCGCGAGGGGAAATACGAGTGGTTCTGCACCAACCCGGTCACCGCCGGGAGGATGAAGAACGGCACCTATGCGGCCCCGGTTGTCGTGATCATTGCAAATTTCCCTGCCCCGCAGAGGGACAAGCCCGCGCTTCTCACCCCGGTTGATGCTGAGACGCTCTTCCACGAGACCGGGCATGCCCTGCATCACCTGCTGACCCGGGCACCCTACGGCACCCAGTCCGGGATGCAGGTGGAGTGGGACTTTGTCGAGACCCCGTCGCTGACCATGGAGAACTGGTGGTGGGACCCGCAGGTGATGGAATCGATCTCGGGCCACTACACGGACATGTCGCAGAAGATACCTTCCCGTCTCCGGGATAAGGTCATTGCATCCCGTGATGCGGTTCTCACCAACTATTACAGCATCCGGCTCGTCTATGCCCTTGAGGATATGGGATTCCATACGTCCGGTGAAAAGGTCAACATGAGCGAGGTGTGGGAGCGGAATTACAAGGAGACTACAGGCTTCCCCGCACTTGCAGGCACGCACCAGCCGGCATCGTTCTCCTACATGATGGAGGGCTATGATGCCGGCATGTACAGTTACCTGTGGGCAAGAGTGTATGCCATCAATGCCGGTAACGTCTTTGAAAATGACGGGATGACCAACAAGACCACGGGTCTGCGCTACCGGCAGACAATCCTTGAGAAGGGTAACATGGAAGACGGGGACAAGATGATCCATGATTTCCTGGGAAAAGAGCCCAAAACAGAGGTGCTGTACCGCCAGCTCGGGATCAACATGACCGGGTCGTCCGGCAAAATGAGATAATCCCCGGGGAACCAGCGAAAAATTCCTCATCCTTTTTTCGTACAGGCAGCTGCCCGGGTATGACCGGGATTATAACCCTATGCAAACTGCCCGGGAAACCGGGGAAATATAGCCAGTACGGGCATGCCCGCCCCCGTCCAGTACTATGCATGAGTTAAGACCCGTCCAATGTTGGCAGGTGGGGTACCACCACCGGCACCATCTTACCGCTGCACCGCTACGCAAAGACCCGGCCAGCCCCCGGGTTTCAGCTGGGACGGGTGGGAGATCTGCCGGGAAAAAAGTAAGAAGCCCTTTATGGAACCTGAAAAATCTTCCAGGTGCCCGGTTGTTTCACCGGGCCCGGAGGGTGAACGTATCCCCGGTTTCCCACGAACCGGTCACCGGGTTCAACTGTTTCTCAACCCCGTCGAACGTCCCGGTACTTTCATGGACCGTGAAAACAAGGTAGCCGACTCTCTGGTCATCCTTGGCGATTGTCTTCATCGGGTTTTCCAAGGTAAGTGCAGGATCCACATTCGCAGGATCGAATGCTATCGCGTGTGCCCCGGCGTTCCCGCTGACTATTTGCCTGACACCCTGAGATTCGCTCCTGACATACAGGTGGGCATGCCCGCATAGATAGGCAGATACGTTGTTCTCGACCATGCTCTTCCAGAATATATCACGCTCTGTTCTATGAGTATCGATGGAGTAATCATTCTCTTTAGTATCGTTAACCACAGCATATGCTGGAGAATGCCCAAAGACAAACGTGAACGGCCGGGTATCCTGCGTGAGCTGCCCGTTAACCCAGCTCTGGTTCACCGTCTCCTTCTTACCATTGTGTGCAATATAATTGTCGTTCAGTAGGTATTTTGCACCCTTGTGCGTGAACGAATACGTCAGCTTCTCTTCACCGAGCGGGCCGTTTGTCGGCATGCCGGCAGCCGCCGTTGCGAGATAGGCATCGAGAAGGGGAGCAACGGTCTGGTTCGGGCCGTCCTCGTGGTTACCACGGATTACATACAGCGGGATTCCGGTACCGTCAGTGTAATTGTGGATAGGAGCAACGTATTTCATCCAGTTTTCGAACTGACCCGTATAATTGCCCGCCATCGGGGACGCATTTGTTAATTCCCACCCGTTGACCAGGTCACCCATGTACAAGGCAAGGTCCGGCTTCTCCGCGGCTATTGCTTTGGCAATCAGGATGAGGGACGGACTGACCCCGGTTGTCGTGTTCCCCGCCGGGTCAGGGGAATCTGCAAATACAACAAATTTCCAGTCCCCGGATCCTGCCGGGGTCGTGTGGACTGGCGCAGGTGACTGGGTCGTGCACCCGCAGACACTTACAGCAAGTATCAGGAAGAGGAATCCAAGTAACTGAAACAATCGCATGGGAGTGTATTCCTATCCGGATACATAAAGACTGTGTTCCTCTCCTAAAAACTCTGGTACATGCAAGTTCCGGGCCCGTTCATGTACCGGCAATTCCCAAACGCCCCACGCTCACCGGCCTACGGCTGCACCATCACGCGGGACCAGCCAGCCCCCGGGTTTCAGCGGGGGCTGGTGGGGCCTGTGCCGGGAAATTTCCCGGCCGGACCCTGCACGGAAAAAATCAGGGATGAGTATACCCCTCATCAAAATTATTCCGGGACCTTCTCGATCCTTCATCAAAAAACGGATCTCCTTGTTATTTTTGGATGGTCAATAGATCTTCAATCGCATCTCCCATGTATTTGTGAGAATCATAAACGCCCTGATTGTAAAATTCCGGTGCTATTTTATCCAGTATGAAATCCAAAATCAGGCCCGCAGCCAAATCGCCAATTTCTTCTTCTCTCTCTTTTAAAAAATAATTTTTTATCTCAGAGATCATATCGTCCCTTCTCTCTTTCGTTACTTTGATAGAATTTTCATTTTTCATACAATCCATCCCCTTTTAAAATCGCATTAAAAACACAAATAGATCTCCCTATCCGTTCAAATGATAGCCCCACACTTCGTGGATCGCCTGATTCAAGCCCCGTCCGGTTCCGGAGCAGTCCAGCCCTTTCGATAAACGCCAACTCTCCCAAAAGCCCCCTATCAGTGAATTTCTCCGAGCCCCAAAAACGCCGGCACCTGCCAAACCCGGTGCAGCGAGCCATAGCGTGCGGGTATACTAGCTGATCTCGCCAGTTGTCCTGTCTCACTTGTGTCACACTAACCCCCTTTTTCGGGAGTTTACGAGAATCATAGGTCAGCTTTTCGTTTATTTTTAAGTTTTTATAGGCTGGTACAACGATACAGGGATATTTTAAGAAGGAAAAAAGCTAATTAGGATCAGCTAAAGGCGTAGTGAGGTGATTATATGCCAACGAGTAAGAAACAACTGGTGAAGCTGAACCTAGTAAAGAAGGCCAAGGCAGAAGAGCTCTCGAAGCAGGCGGCTTCGGGTAGCCAAGAGGCCAAGAAGAAGCTCAAGAAGCTCGAGAAAAAGCTCAAGTGAGCCGCACCCGGGTTTCACGGGTTGAAGAAACCTGAAATTTTTTGTCCGTTTTTTGGCATCGGAGGCAATTGTCAAGTATTCCTTGACTATTGATCCCGCTCCCATTCATCCCGCCACCTGTTTCACAACCGCCCCCGCCAACTCCCCTGCACGCCAGCGAGACCCGGCCAGCCCCCGGGGCCGGGAAATTAGGGCAGACCTTTGTGATCTGAAAAAATATTACCGAGCCTGAATTAT
>JAPKXU010000142.1 GCA_026394655.1 Methanoregula sp.
AGACCACGGTGTCATTACTGTCGATGATATAGATGAAATCCTGGGCAGTCTCAGCAAGGGACCGATACCGCTCTGCGCTCGCCCTCAGTGCGTCCTCTGCCTGTTTGCGTCCGGTGATGTCCCGGGAGATCTCCAGCACTACAACCGGTTTTCCGCATGTGTCGCTCAAGGTTACATTTGCCGAACATTCGAAGAAGTGTGTCTGACCGTGTATGTCAATCAATGAGGTCTCATGCCTGTGGATCTCCCCGTCCTGAAATGCCTTGAGTGTTATACAGGGATACGGGTCGCAGGGATTTTGTCGCTCGTGATATACTTCGTAACATTTTCTGCCAACGAGATCGTTGCCGAAATATTGTTTGGCAGTATCATTAGCCCAGATAATGTTCAGATCCTTATCCATCATACTCATATGATCCGGGATCGATTGCAGCATGGCATTGAGTTTCCCTTCACTTTCCCGCAGGGCTTCTTCAGTATGTTTCAGCTGGGTGATGTCCCTCGATATCCCCAGCACAGCAGAGATAGTACCCTCAGCTGATCTCAGCGGCACCAATCGTGTATCGTACCAGATTTCCTGACCGGAAATCGGTAAATGGCTCACTTCCTGAAGGGGAATTCCTGTTGCAATGACCTGCTGGAGGTCTTGGTACTGCTTAGTGGAAACTGGTTCTGGAAACAGCGCTTTACGCGGTTTGCCGATTATATCATCACGGGTCTTTTTCAGCATCTGCTGGCAGTAATTGTTGACATAGACCACGTTGTCATTTTTGTCGATGATATAGATGAAATCCTGGGCAGTCTCAGCAAGGGAACGATACCGCTCTTCGCTCTCCCTGAGTGCCTCCTCCGCCCGCTTCCGCTCGGATATATCAAGGATGCTTTCAAGGAGGTATGAACGGTCATCAATCCGGACAGGCACAACGGTCTTTAAAACGGTTTTCTTCTCCCCCTTACTTGTCAGAAGAGTGCACTCCACGGGCGAGTTTCCGGTGGAAATCTGTAACCGGGCACTTGTCGCCTTCGGCAAGGCAGAACAACGTCTTGCAGCTTGAACCGATAATTTCGCTCTTCTGTTTCCCAAGAAGGTCTGCCGCGACATAGTTGACATCAAAAACGGTGTAAGACTCTGGATCGACGACCACGAGCCCGGACTGGGTGGAATTAAATATCTTCTGTAAATAGTTCTCGCTCCCCTTCAATGCCTCTTCTAACCTCTTTTTTTCGCTCTCCTTGAGTTTATTGTCTGCAATCCATCGCTGGAGCGCGATCGAAGCTGCCTGTCCATAGATCTCGATGAGCGGGGCATTGGTCAACGGTGCTCCTTTCTGAAGTCCAAAGGTGATGTTGCCAAAGAGCACGCCATTCCAGACAAGTCCCACCGAATAGAACTCGCCAAGGTTGAGCGCCTCCATTATATTCTCACATGCCTCTTTGGGGAGCTGCCGGAATGTGATATTGTACAGGTCCTTTCCTATATGGTGCACCTTTCCGCTCAACACCCGTTCAGGCACATTCTCATCGACACGGATTGCATACCCAACCAAGTCTTTCCCGAAATGCCGGGCGGCGTAGTCCCGAACCCGCTCACCCATGACGGATCTGACGGTCAATATCCCTGATCCGTGATCATATGAGTTGACCATGATTGTGGCATCCGGAATGATCTCGTAAAGACCGGCTCCGATCGCCTCGTAAATGTCGGCATCCGGAGGCAGCTCGGCAAAATCCTGTAGAATCCGTGAGAAAAATTCCATTTGGGTGACATGCACTTTGATCCGTTCATCTGTCTCTTTTTTCTCATTGATGTCCCTCCCGACTGCCTGATACTCCCGGCACTTACCAGTATCATCAAAGAGTCCCCGTATTGTCCATGCAGTCCAGCATCTCCTGCCTGTGCCATCGGGCATACGACATTCTATCGTTGTGATGGCGTGCTCCTGGTCAATGGATTTGCACGCGTGATCCCAAAGTGCGGCATCTTCGCTGTATATCATGGGCATCTGGCACTTATTCAGAAGATCCGCTGGTGTTCTTTTGAGAAAATTCGCAAAGGAATCGTTGATAAAGGTGAGTGATCCCTCGGGCAGGAACCGGCAGATAAACTCTGTCTGGTCTTCGATGATCCCCCGGTACCGCGCCTCCTTCAGTTCCAGTTCGAGCTGGTACTTCCGCTCTTTTGTCTCATCTTCCATAACAATGGTGAGACCTCGCGAGCCATCATCAAAAACGGTACCGATTCCTTTTATCCGGAAATAATAGGTCTCGTTCTGTCTGGTTATCGTCGTCTCACATGTGTGGTCGGGATTTTTGAGGATATCACAGAAAAGATCGGAAAAAATAATATCCGAATCGCTAATGCGATCGATTTCGGTGAGGGGGTGCTCTACAATCTGGTCACGGGCGATACCGAAGAACGTGAGAAAATTGTCGTTGCAGATGAGGACTTTGTTACTCTCGTCTAACGTCAACACGAGATGGGACGAGATGGAGAGCATTGCCGATATGGGGGTGCGGTGCGTTAAAAAGAAGATACGGGAATTCCCATAGGAGTGGGTTTCCACCTGCCCTGATATGAGGAGCACTTCAAGGTACTTTGCCACAGAGTTCCGGTTCATCTTCAATCTGGAGGAGATTTCTGTGATTGTCAGACCTTTTGGGTGTGGCTGGAGAAGGATCTTGATCCGGGTAATGATATTCTCTTCCAGCATGGGAAACCTATGGTATCGTTGTACACTGCTAATGATGGCTCATCTTATGGAAATAACATTTTCGATTTGA
>JAPKXU010000177.1 GCA_026394655.1 Methanoregula sp.
CTCAACTTCTCCTGTCACTTCCTCGCGCCTAGGGGCGATGGAGTCCAGTTCATCGATGAAGATGATTGAGGGAGCATTCTCCCGTGCCTCATCAAAGACCTCGCGGAGCCGCTGCTCGCTCTCACCGTAATATTTCGAAATTACTTCGGGACCGTCAATATGGATAAAGTGCGCATCACTCGCACCAGCTACTGCCTTTGCGATCAGCGTCTTCCCAGTCCCCGGTGGACCATAGAGAAGAACCCCTTTGGGGGGCTCGATCCCCAGTTTCTGGAAGAGTTCCGGGTGACGGAGGGGCAGCTCGATCGTCTCTCGGAGCCGCTGTAACTCATCTTTTAATCCCCCGATATCTTCGTACGAGAACCGTTTCACACCCTCGAATCCCGCAGCCGGTTTGTCTGAGAACTCAATTGAGGTGTTCTTCGTGATGATGACCGCTTCTTCGGGCTCAATCTCCACCACCTTGAACGCGATGATCTGCGGCTGGATGAAGGGGAGCCCCAGCATGATCGGGATCAAGTCGTTCTTCACTACAGGAAAATCGATCAGCCCGTTGATCACGTGCGGGTTATTGGCAATTGGGATCTTCTTCGGGAGATCTTCCGGGGGTGCAAGCACGACGCGTTTTGCCTCGATCTCATCGGCAATGGTCGATATTTTCACCGTATCGCCAATGCCCACCCCGGCATTCTGCCGGGTGAAGTTATCGATGCGTACTTTATGCTGGTTCCAATCCTCAACGAGCGACCGCCAGACCTTTGCAACCGTCCGCTTCTTTCCCTCAATGACCACAAGGTCACCGGGGGAGATCTTCAGAAGCAGCATCGTCTCGGGATCGAGTCGCGCTTTCCCGCCGCCCTGATCGCCGGGATAGGCGGAATCCACCCTCAATTGCACTTCAGGCATCACCTTAAAGGTCATATACGCAGGGATTTATAGGTACTGTAAATGCGTATCCTCGTTCTTAATCCGTTCCACGGCGCCGCGGGCGACATGATCACTGCCGCACTGCTCGATTGCGGAGCTGATGCGGAGCTGGTCAGTACCGCGATGCAGGCTGTTGTAGCCAAGCCTTCCATCACCCGCGTCTCGCGTTGCGGGATTTCCGCGATTAAAATCGGGACTCATGCCACCGCGGTCCACAGAACCATAGAGGAGGTCGTGCAGCGGCTCGAAACCGCTGCTCCGCACATGCCGGAAGACGCACTCGCGACAGCAAAGCGCATCTTTCTCCGGATCAACGCCGCAGAAGAACAGGTGCATGGAGCCCATACGCACTTCCACGAGGTGGGAGCGGATGATGCCATTGCAGATGTGATCGGTGCCTGCACCGCGCTCGATACCCTGAACGTCGCGGGTGTCGCTATCCTCCCTGTCGCTCTCGGGCACGGAACTGCCGAAGGTTCGCATGGCACATTCCCTATCCCGGCACCAGCCACCGTCGCACTACTCGCGGGTTCCGGGCTTTCCACCCTGCCGGGCGTTGACGAGGGTGAACTCTGCACACCCACCGGAGCGGCGGTCCTCGCTGAATTCTCATCTATCAGTCCCTCGGAACTCGGCACGTTCACCATCCTCTCCGTGGGCTATGGTGCCGGCACACGGGATCCTCCCCATACCCCGAACGTCCTGCGGGCGATGGTTGTCGATACCACCGGGAGTGACGTGAACGCATTGGCTCAGGACACCGTGGACGTGCTCGAAACGAACGTGGACGATGTCAGCGGAGAGGTGATCGCCCATGCACTCTCCCGGTTCATGGATGCCGGTGCCCGTGATGCAAGCGCGAGCCCGATCATCATGAAGAAAGGGCGCCCGGGTTTTCTCATCCGGGTGATCTGCGGAGAAGAAATGGGCATGCAGATGGCAGAACTCATGGCACGCGAACTGGGCACCCTCGGTATCCGCTGCACGCCCGCGGTACACCGGTTCATCGCTGAACGAACCATCGAAGAGATTGGGGTGGAGATCGCGGGGCAGAAACGGAAGATGCCCGTGAAGTGCGGGTGGATGAACGGCGGGTGCTACACGATAAAAGCAGAGTTTGACCCTGCACGCGACTGGGCTGCACAACTCGGCATTCCAGTCCGGGACGTGCTCCGCACCATAGAAGACACCGCATGGGACCGGTTGAAAAAGACCCATAAAAACCCATAAACCTTCACAAGGAAAATCCCTTCTTTGTCGAAGCACGTTCTGCTTCGTGGAAAAGGATCGACAACCTTACCGGTGCCGGGCGTGGTGTGCTGTGAGCAAACACCCGGCAGAACATTCTTCATGTCTTTTGGTGCGAATACGTATGCGTTCATGTGTGTGTTTTTGCGTTTGGAGATTCTGTCAGGCAGTTATCCCGGTTTTTAGGTCATAGAGTTTTTTCGACCCCGACTGGCGCTGCCAGCCAGATTGTATTGTTTTGCTGGGAAATGATCATCTCTTTTAAGCACCCGGATAGAAGAGAGTACAGCTACGTATGAGGAGGATTTGCAGATGAAGACCGATCGACTGAGCAGCGGAAATTCAGCACTCGATCGGTTGCTGGGGGGTGGGCTGGAAACACGCACAGTCAGCCAGTTTTACGGCAGCCCCGCAAGCGGCAAGAGCACACTCTGCATGATCGCTGCAGTTGCCTGCCTGCGGGCAGGGCACCCGGTTGTCTTTATCGATTCCGAGGGGTTCTCCATCGAGCGGTTCCGGCAGATCGCCGGAGAAGACACTGAAAGACTTGCAGACAAGTTGTTCCTCTTCGAACCCATAGACTTCGATCACCAGGGCACGATGATCGCTGAAGCCGACAAGATCATAAAGACCCAAAAACCCCAGCTGTTTATCATCGACTCCGCAACTGCGCTTTACCGCACCGATCTCGAGAAGGGACGGGACGCGATGCAGCAGCTCACCCGTCAGATGATCCATATCCTCGGGTATGCGAAGCGGTACGAACTGGCAGTGATCATCACCAACCAGGTGTACATGGACACCACACGAAACACCTTTTACGGTCTTGGGGGAACGGCGCTGGAACACCTCTCAAAAGCAATCGTCCGGCTCGAGCGTCTTCCCACGCCCGGGCAACGCAGGGCAACCCTCGTCAAACACCGCTCGCAACCGGAGGGTGGATCCTTTGACTTTGAGATTGTGCAGGATGGGATAAAGACAAAAGCCTAATCGTTCTTATGAACATGCCTTACGCATTTTTATCACGTATACTTGTGTCGTCATCGGCCCATTTGAGGGGGTATGAAAGTTGAATTCGTGACATTTTAGTTGTCAATTCTGTAATCGCAAATCTCATAGGTGTTTTTCGCGCTGCGGTCTTTTACGCCAACCCGGCTGTTGCAGTCGTGGTTTTTATAATGACCAACTTGATTATTATATCTTCTTGTTCCAATATTATTTTGTAAATGGTTCTGAGCCCGGCAATCACTACAAAGATAAAAGGCGTCCTGACGGGGAATCCCCAGGGTCTGAGTATCACGGATATTGTCGCTCTTGCCGAAATCAACCGTAATACCGCGGGGCGATATCTCGAAAACCTGCTGGTATCGGGTCAGGTTGAGATGCGCCAGTTCGGCATGGCGAAGATCTATACTCTGACCCAACGGGTGCCCGTTTCCGCAGTGCTCTCCATCTCTTCTGAGCTGATCATGCAACTGGACAAAAACCTGCGGATCATCTTCGCGAACGAACCCTTCCTCTCCTTTTTATCCGTCTCCGCCACAGACCTGTTCGGAAAAAATATCGAATATTCACGAGTGCTTCCGGTCTTCGAGGAAATATACAGCGAATTTGTCGACAGGATCAGGAGCGGGATTGCCGGAACCGAATGGTCGGGGGAGCTCGCGCTCAAAGAGAGGGGGATTATCTTCTCCTGCCATATCGCCCCGACAGTTTTTGATAACGGGCAGAAAGGGGTATCGGTCATTCTCGAAGACATCAGCGGGAAAAAACGAGCAGATGAAGCACTCAAGGCAAGTGAAGACCGGTTCCGGAGGATATTCAAAGATGGTCCGCTAGGGATGGGGATTGTAGACCTCAGTTACCGGCTCACGAATGTCAACCGGAAACTCTGCCGGATGCTGGGTTATTCCCGGGAAGAGCTCCTCACCAAATCACTCCTTGATATCACCCACCCGGCACATGTGAAATTTGATCTCGTGCAGGTAAAAAA
>JAPKXU010000318.1 GCA_026394655.1 Methanoregula sp.
TACGAACGTCCTCGCAGGTGGCATGGGTACAAAAGCAGTGGACCTGTACTGCGCACAAAATATCGAGGTATTCATTGTAGTAATAGTTCCAATCGAGACCGTCATTAAGGATTTTCTGGCAGGAAACATTGCACAGGGTGAGAGCAGCTGCACCCACGGCCCCGATCATGAAGGGTGCGAGCATTAACCCCCGTGGATCATAGCTCCTTCCTGAAAAGATGATGATCACTACCCGTTTTGCGGAGAAGAGAAGCCGAACATTCGCACAATATTCTGAAAACGGCCTCTCACCGGGTAATCATTTTTGATACTGATATTATGACAACAAAAACTCATGAGCACACTGACCCGAAGGGTGCATCCCATGCCCCCAAAGGATTGCCACCGAAAGCAAAGATCGATGTGAAACATGTGATCCTTATACTGAGCGGCAAGGGGGGCGTTGGAAAATCAACCGTATCCGTCAACCTCGCATCTGCACTCTCGGCTCACGGCAGGCAGGTCGGACTACTCGATCTCGATATCCATGGTCCCAACATTCCCAAGATGCTGGGCATCGAAGACCAGAGACCGTCGGTTCTCGCAAAGGTCCTTGAACCTGTCCATGTCACTGGCAAACTTGCGGTAATGTCGATGGCATTCCTGCTTCCGGATACAAGTTCGCCGGTCATCTGGCGCGGGCCGATGAAGATGGCAGTAATCCAGCAGTTCCTCTCTGATGTGAACTGGGGGGCACTTGACTATTTAATCGTTGACCTCCCGCCTGGGACCGGGGACGAAGCACTTTCCATTATCCAGCTCGCACCGAATGTCCAGGGCGCCGTTATTGTTACTACCCCTCAGGATGTGGCTGTGCTCGACGCGGTAAAAGCGATCAAAGTCATTGAGAAACTAGAGATCCCGGTAATCGGGATCGTCGAGAACATGAGCGGGATGTGCTGTCCACACTGCGGGGATACCATAGACCTGTTCGGCAGGGGTGGCGGAGAAAAAGCCGCACAGGAACTGGGCATGCCATACCTGGGATCCATCCCGCTTGATCCCGAGATGGTGAAAGCCGGTGACGAAGGGCGCCCATACGTCCTCCGCCATGCTGATACGCCGACATGGAAAGCCGTGGATGCGGTAATGGAAAATCTGGTAAAACTGGTCGAGTCCTGATTGGGTTTATTGGATCTTGTGATAAAATCACGGAAGATGCAGGTATGAGAAAATATATCGGAATTCCCGAGATGCTGGAAGAGTACATGGCAGAGTCCGGAAGCACCGAACGCTGGGTTACCGTTAGGGAACTCCGGGAACGGTTTGGATTAGTACGTCAACAATGCACGAGCGTTGCAAGGTTTTTTCAGCGTTTACATGAGGGAGCATTTTGCCAGTTTCCTTTTATCGTTCTTAAAATCGAACACGCCCCTGCATACGCACCACGAGATATGAAGGTATGCCGGTATCTGATCAAACGGCGGGAATATTACTCTGCACAACGAAAGCGGACCGAACGGCTGGAAACTATCCATGGCACGAAATAGCGACATTCCAGAACTTCTTGAAAAATACATGGCGGATAGCGGGAAGACTGAACAATGGATCACGGTACAAGACATCCGTACCTGTTTTCACCTTGATGCTTCACGAGGACCGGCAATCTCCGGGTTCCTGTTCAGA
>JAPKXU010000006.1 GCA_026394655.1 Methanoregula sp.
GACAGATCCGTCTCGTCCCAAAGAAAGAGGGCGAACTCAAGTCACCGGGTCCGAACCAGCGGTTCAGGTCAAGCGTGAACCTAAAAAAGATGGACCAGGCAAATGAAGAGATGAAAGGACGCGGCGGGAGAGGCGGCGCACGTCGCGGAGGACGCGGCGGCAGGCGCGGAGGAGACCGTTCCGGTGGTTCCGGCATGAACGAATCCACCGCAAGCCCGCTCATCCGCAGGCGCATGCGCAGGGCAAAAGTTTCCGCGCTCGGCACGAAGGCAAAGTCCGCACGGTAATGCACATCGGTCTCGTAATACGCCCGTGATGGCAGGGGAACCGGGTTTTTAAACCCCGGTCTGATTTCCTATGAAAGTCGGCAAGCCGACTTTCATCTTGGTTTGCCTGAACCTGTAAGGTGCATCGGGTTTTTTTTAGTGTATCGATCCGTGAAATTATCGGACGTTCTTATGAAAACGGCTGCGGCATTTTCATTTTGTTGAGACTGAACCTGCACGGTTCATGAGGATTTTCTTCGTACAATCAAAATTATCTTTTATTGATAACGACCATGGTGAGTATGGATCTTCCAACCGCAGTAAAGAGTTACCAGTTCGGTGAGCGTGCCAAGTCCGAACTGATTGTCACGTCCCAGTTGTGCCAGGCGCTCTCCGGATTTTCTGAACAGGAACGTGCAGGTGGAAAACGCATGCTCCTGTTACTGATGGAATCAGTGAGAGCTGAACTCCAGTTTGCAGTCCGGGGCACCGGGCAGGCTGAGTTCGGGCGGGCGATAAATTCATTGAATGAAGCGATCTCGCTTGTCGAAAGTAACCAGCCGGATCAAGCAACAGAGAAGATCGCATTCGCCATCAGCGCATCTACAACCTCAGCACAGGGAGCATGGCAGGTTCTGTCAGAACATGGACTCCTCTGAATTTTTGGAATTTCTGACCACTCGTTCTTCAGTGCGCGAATACGAAAGTACGCCGATCACAGAAGAGGAGATTGATTATATCCTCTCTTGTGCAAGTACAGCACCAAGTGCCGGCAATCTCGAATCCTGGGATGTAGTGGTGGTAAAAGATGAGGATGTACGCCTCTGTCTTTCTGAAGCGGCATTCAGCCAACCGCACATTGAACAGGCACCGGTAATCTTTGTTGTCTGCGCCAATTACGTGCGCTCCATGTCAAGATACGGGGAACGGGGCATCCTCTACGCGGTACAGGATACTTCAATTGCCTGTACATACATGATGCTTGCCGCTCATGCGTTAGGTCTGCATTCCTGCTGGACGGGTGCCTTTGAAGATGATGAAGTGCGATCGGTTCTCGAACTGCCCCAGCACATCCGCCCGGTTGCGCTCCTCGCTATTGGACGAGGACACCCCCCGACAGGACGCACCAGCCGGATGACAGCCGGGGAACACGTACATAACGAAATATGGTAAAGGAGGACAATACAATGCCCGATTATTTGGTAACACTGGAATCTGCATGGTTCTTAAAGGATGTAAAATCGCTTGACGATGCGATAGGGATCGCGATCAGCGAGGCAGGAAAGCGGCTCAACCCCGCAGCAAAGTTTGTCGAAGTCGAAGCGGGTATGCTCACCTGCCCGTTCTGTGAAGAGACGCTCTCAAGTGCCATCGTTGTCGCCGATACTGCCCTTGTCGGGCTTGTCCTTGAAATGAAAGTATTCAGGGCAGAGTCAAAAGAGCATGCAGAGCGGATTGCAAAGTCTGTGATAGGGAAAGCACTCACTGAAATTCCCCTCAAACTGATGGACGTGCAGGAACTATGATATACGTTGTCGGTCACACGGCGATCGACCATATTTCTCATGTCCATCATCTCCCCGAGCGGAATTGTTCGACTCACATCACGGACAGGCAGATCTTTTTCGGCGGTGGAGCGGCAAATATTGCGGCAGGGATCGCAACGCTTGGTGAAGAGGTAACACTTGTTTCCTGCATTGGCGGAGATTTTACCGGCAGTGATTATGATCGCTGGATGCAGAAACTGGGGATCCACAAACAATTCTTCTGCATTCCCGGAACGCATACGCCAACGGCTTTTATGTTCACGGACGATACCGGCGACCAGATGACCTATTTTGAATGGGGTGCATCGAAAGTATTTGCGGAATCTGATGCCCCGGCACTCCCCCTTGTCCACATGGCAACCGCAGACCCGGAGTTCAACTGCCGGGTGGCAGAAAAAAGCGAATTTACCTCATTCGATCCCGGGCAGGACGTGTTCTGGTACACGAAAGAACAGCTCGAATCGATCCTCGCCAACACAAATATTCTCTTCGCAAACCAACATGAAGTGCAGCAGATGTGCCGGACACTGGGCATCACAAAAGAGGCACTTATTCAAAATGTCGATATGGCAATATTTACTATGAGCGGGGATGGAAGTATGCTCTATACGAAAGATATAGAACAGTTCATACCCGTAGTCCCGGTAACTCTTGCCGATCCGACGGGAGCCGGCGACTCGTACCGTGCGGGATTTCTTTCTGCATACGTCCGGGGCTATTCTCCACTCACCTGTTGCAAAATAGGAACGGTCACCGCATCCTATGTTGTTGAGCACCCCGGCTGCCAGACACACCTGCCGACATGGGACCAGATGCAGACGAGATACCAAACGCACTTCGGCACCATTGATCTACCCCAGAAAGGACGGTAGCACCATGAGCTGGGCTGCACTCACCTTTGGGGGGAAGGATTCTGTGTTAGCCTGCCAGAAAGCGATCGATTCCGGTAAGGACGTTGAATGCCAGATGACTGTGCGTCTAAAGAACCGCGCGTCATACATGTTCCACTCAGCAAACCTTGATGCCGTGCCGGTCATGGCAACCATCTCCGGCATGAAGTACACGGAGATTCTCATCCACGGCAGGAAGGAAGAGGAACTTGCCGATCTGGAGAAGGGATTATCTACGTTCAAGGTTGAAGGCATCATCGCCGGTGCTCTTACCCCAGTGTACCATGCAGAGCGATTGAAAGCAATCGCCGACCGGCACGAACTGATCCTCGGGGGGTTTGCCTGATGGCGCTTGCTGATGACGTGAAACTCGGACAACTTACCAAATATGTATTCACTGCACCGTCATGGCAGAGATCTCTCGTGATCATCATCGTCCTGGGACTTCTTATCGACGGGGCAAGTGCACGAGCGTGGGTGCGTATCCCGTTCTCCGGCACTCTCGCTTTCACCGTCCCGGCAATTATCGCGCTATTTTTAACAAAACCAATTATTGCGTATACCGGCAAACAGATGACCTGGAACCGCTCGGCGCTCCTTGCACTCAGCTGTACCGTCTTTGCTGTCATCATCACTCTCGCCGGGCTCGTATCCAATATCACGCTCGTCCCGTTCTTCTATGCCATCGCGCTTGGGTTTATTTTCGGTCTGCGCCTTCTCGTGCTCGTTGCAATCGCTGATTATCGCGTCCCGAGAATGATCGTCCCTGCATTCATCCAGAGCGGTGTCGGGATCCTTGCCGGAATCTTCCTCTTCTCTCCTTTGTTTGGTGCCTATGCACTGGTGCTCCAGATTGTCTTCGGGCTCGGTTTTGCCATCCTCATCTGGCTGATCGAGCGCCCGCTCTACCGGGCATTCCATATCCGGGGTCTCGCATTCATCAATGCGTTCATCGCGCACATGACCGATGGCTCGAAGGGGATGGAGGAGTTCTTCCGCGAGATTGGCGAGGAGATCTACGTCCCGCAGGTAAACCTCTTTTTCCGGCGCAAAACAAAAACGCCCGTACTCTTCACAGTACCAAACCTGCACCCGGGTCCGATGGGTGAGATCGGGGGCGGCAATCTCCCCAAGATCCTCCACGATAACATGGAGGAAGAGACACTTGTGGCACACGGATGTGCCACGCACGATTTCAATCTCGTGTCCGAGAGCGAGATAAACAAAGTAATCGAGGCAGTCAGGAGTTCAAAACACGATCTTGGATATTCTGCTATGGCAAGCCGGTCCGGCAGGCTCATGGTTGGCACAGTTCAGGTCTTATACCAAAGGTTCGGGGACTCTGTGCTCATTGTTACCACCCGCTCCCCACAGAAAACGGAAGATCTTGATTTCTCCATCGGCATGACAATCATGGCAGAGGGTCACCGTTGGTTCCCGCACGTCGCGTTTGTTGACGCCCATAACTGCATGACAGATCTCACGTCTCCGGTGCACCAGGCAACACTGACCGCTATCGAATACCAGCGGGCGGCGATACAGGCAATGGAAGGTTGTCGCACCGCGCAACTTCACCCGTTTGCGATTGGTGTCGCACATCATCTGCTGCCATTTTCCCGGGAACAGGGATTCGGAGATCTGGGGGTGCAGGCACTAGTCATTGAGGTGGATGGCGAACGCACCGCGTATGTACTGATCGATGGCAACAACATGGCTGCAGGGGTACGTGAGAAACTACTTGATAATATTCTCACGCTTGTCGATGCCGCTGAAGTGATGACGACAGATACGCACGTCGTCAACACGATCACCGGGAAAAATCCTGTCGGTATGGCAATACCCGTTGATGCGTTTCTTCCCGATGTTATGCAAACTGTTCGTGCCGCGATTGAAGACTTGTCCCCAGCGGAATCTGCGGCAACTACAGCATTTTGTGAAAATGTTGTAGTGTTTGGTTCCAACCGGATTTCGCAGCTGGCGAGCACGGTCAATGCGATGCTGATCTTTGTTGCACCGCTTTCGCTGGCGATGCTTCTTTTAGCATTTTTACTCTCCCTTGTTGCATATACCGTGATGGTGTGATACAGGTGTCGAGCCGGATCTTCCCCGTGCTCATCACTACATCACCCACCTTACCCGACAACCGGGGATGCATTCTGATCGAACGGGTTTGTCCGCATCGCCAGCGAGAAGAGATACGGGTAATGGATCTTCAAGTGTTGCATATACGTGAGCCATTCAACGATCAGCTGCCCATATACCCGGTTGAGATCCTCTGACAGGTGGTCACAATCTGCCTGCGGCAGTCCGGTGAGATGTTCACGGGCGATCAATTCTTCGGATAAATGAAAGACGGCATGAAGCAGGTTCGTGAACCGGTCATTTTCGAATATCTGGGGATTTTCCAGCAACGCAAGCATGAATCCCTTGTGATGCGCGAGGAACCCATGGAGCTCGAGAAGTGAAGTTGTCCGACTATCCAACCGGGCTTCGTGATCCCTGATGGTTGTGAGCGCCTTTGAAAAATCCGCGTCAGACCAGTTGTTTGATACAAGGAGTGCGGATCGTATCCTGTCAACGTCCGGGTCATGAACATTGAGTCGTTTTATCAGGGGCGTCCCCACTTCAGAAAAGAATACGCCGATGATCATATTCAGTTTTTTCATGCGCTCTGCACGTTCACGTTCGTCGATCACGTGTTCGATGGCATTTGCCACAACTCCCACAAAACACCCGACACCGGTGAGGATGATCAGGATCGCCAGTATTTTTCCTGCAGGGGTAATGGGATGTATATCGCCATACCCGACTGTTGCAATGGTGACGATGATAAAATAAAAGGAATCGAGAGGGGTGAACCCTTCAATTGCCATGAGCCCGAGCACCCCAACGATCACGACAGCAGCGAGGATCGCAAGATAAATGCGCAGGCGGATGTTAATTGCCTTCACAATAGTCTGAAATTTAGTGTAAAGGTATAAAATGAATGGTGCTGGCATGAAAGCCGCTTTTGCGACTTTCATTCGTAGCCGGTGACCAAAAATATCATCGACGTTTTTAGAAGAATACCCCCGACCAGATTCGAACTGGTGTCGCCGGATCCAAAGTCCTGCATGATTGACCGCTACACTACGGGGGTTATCTGTGGCAGTAGTATTGGGAATGGTGTCTAATAAATCAATGGTGAAGATCAACGAGTCGGGTGATTTTGCGAGAAAAGATATCGGGATCTCAAAGATACGCGTGTACGCCAATCTCACGACGATTTTTGTTTGCCCGAATTACGATACACCTTATTCATGGATCTGTTAGGTGTTCGTCATGCTATTTTCAGCAGTTTCGTTTTTTCATCCATTATCACTCCAGCATCCACATTGATCCATTTTTTCCGGACAACGTTGGTGAATCTCTTCCATGATGACAATCGGATTTCCCAATCTAAAAGTGGTTCCCGGCATTTCCCGATATCACAAAGGATTGTAGGATTTTGTAGAAAAAAATGAACAAGTTAGTATATAGCATCATATGGTTTATAGCCACCAAAAGATTGCAAAATCCGGGTCAAATCACAACAATGGCGAAGATTTTTTACGCGCACATCAACGACGGGGATTGCCAGATATCCACAACCAAAAGGATCGCAGTTTGCTAAAATTCGGTGACAGTGTTCGTCGTGAACCAATCAGATTTTCAATTGTGCATCAAAAAAGTAACAGTTACTGGGACATCCCCGCATAAGTAAAACCGGAAATATACATCTGCCAATAGCGGCGTAAAGTAAACCATAGAAACACTGGATGACGATATTCACGCAGGTGAAAATGAATCCTGGGGTCCAGAACTATTTTTCTCCGACTCATCAATACAATAAAATCAAACCCGAAATTTAACCGTGACCGATCATCTGGCACAATCGAAATTTCAATAAGGACCCCAATTAACCTCACAAAATGCGAATCCTCCTCACTTACTCACGACAAAGGTTTGATTGCAACCTCATCTGAAACCGGGATTTTTAGAAATTCCAGGGTTATTAACGCGTCTCTCCAGGAATACAATCGAAGGAATTCTTCATTTGGATTTGTCAGTCTTATGGATTGACGGAGAAATCCTGCCGAAGAAAAAAAAGATCTGACACATACATCAGGACTTCTCTTCGTGATTCCCGAGCGGGAAAAACTGCTGATAGACGTTTCGTCGCTCATCGATATCAGTATGCAGGTATATCTCGGTAGTTTTTATTGAGGTATGTCCCAGGTTCTCCTGAACTACTCGGAGGTTTTTGGATCTCCGGTATAATTCGCTTGCGTAACTATGCCGGATCTTATGAGGAGTTATCCCAGACGGTGCATAATGTTTGAAAATATGCTGAATTGCACGGGGTGAGATATGCTTGCCTTGTTGCCCGATAAAAAGGGGACCCTCGATCTTGGTACCGATAAATTTGCTGATTTCAGTAAGAGTCTCGTCATCGACAAAGACCATTCGTATCTTGTCGCCCTTTCCCAAAATTCGTATTGTATGTTCCTCAAAGTCAATATCTTCAATATTCATATTACACAGTTCGGAAACACGGACTCCGGTTGAATAGATGGTTCGGATGATCAGTTTGTCCCGTGGGTCCTCAACCGAATCGATCAAGCGAAGCACCTGACTGTGTTTGAGATATTTTACTTCCTGCTGTTTGATTCGTGGACGCTCGATACCAATCAGGGGATTCGCAACTACGGCTCCCTGTGTGTAGAGAAACCGGTAGAAAGAGCTCAAAGTTGAGATGATCCGGTGGAATGTTTTAGGTTTGTAGGTCTGCATCGTCGACACAAAGGAGAGAAAATCAGTGATCATGACCGGCGTCACGTTAACATCCGTGTCAAGGCGGGCATTGTCGAAATCTTTCCAGAAAAAAACGAGTTTGGTCACATCAGTATGCCTGCGTAACCAGACATAGTACGCAAAATGTTGAATCACCTGCCCGTAACTTTCGATGGTATTGGGAGAATAATTGCGCATCCGCAGGTAGTCCCGGTAACTTTTGAGCCACTCGGAAAAATACCCGCTTTCCATGCTTTATTCTATCATATCTCCAATAATTAAAGGTTTTCGCAGAATACCTATTCTGCGACAAATCTATTTTGGC
>JAPKXU010000003.1 GCA_026394655.1 Methanoregula sp.
AGTGCAGAGGCTCTGGGACCCGCCATACTTACAGGTTGCGCTTGACCTTGTCGATATGGGCAAGGTAGCATCCGTCCTTAAGGAACTCCCGATGAACGATCACCTGATCATAGAAGCGGGAACGCCTTTGATCAAGAAGTTCGGGCTCAATGTAATTTCCGAGATCCGGAAGTTGCGCCCCAACGCGTTCATCATCGCGGACATGAAGATCCTCGATACCGGCACCCTCGAAGCCCGCATGGCGGCAGATGCGGCAGCGGATGCGGTTGTGATCTCCGGGCTCGCCCCCACCTCCACCTTAGAGAAGGCGATCGCAGAAACGAAGAAGGTCGGCATCTACTCGGTTGTGGACATGTTAAACGTCCAGAACCCGGTGAAAGTGATCGAGAAACTGAAAGTGAAGCCGGACATCGTAGAACTTCATCGTGCGATTGACACCGATGACGCGGCCCATGCATGGGGTGACATTGCCGCAATCAAGAAGGCAGCAGGAGGAAAACTCCTTGTTGCAACCGCCGGCGGCGTGCGGGTGAATGTCGTCAGGGATGCGTTGAAAGCCGGCGCTGATATTCTTGTTGTCGGGCGTGCGATCACGGCTAGTAAGGACATCAAGCGTGCAGCCGACGAATTCATCGAGCATATGGATAAAGAAGAGATTGACCAGTTCAGGGTCATGACCGATTTCTAAAAGATATCCTTTTTTTTAACCGTTTTTTGTCATATATCCAAGTCAGTAGAATTGCACTATTCCGTTCAGGACATATTTTAATTCCTGCATTATCAGATCGTACCGTTCTGACATGGTAGGAGAAGCTATTTTGAATCCTGTTTCCCGGAGGAAGTTATTATTGTTAAGCCCTGATCCCGTCTGTTCTCCGGATATGTGCGTACAGGATAATGGGAAAAAATACGGTGCTTGTATGGGATCTCACATTATACTTATAGAGCGCGGGGTAACTCACGGTAGATATAACCCCAGCCACCGTTATTTACAGGAACATTCTCGTTATCCGAGATATACCCGGATTTTCTCAACTCAACCTGGTACGACCCGGTCTCGATTCCGGTAATCACCAGAGTTTTATTTGAATCATCAGGGGTCTGTCCCCGGAACTGCCCGTTTAAGAAGACATCCACTCCTCCCGGCATAGTCCTGATCGAGATTGAACCGTATCCCTTCACCGGTGTTGAAGTTTCGGGTGCATTCTTTCCAGAGCCTTGCGTAGACGTGAGCCCCCCCTTCAAGGTTCCATCCATGTTTTTAGTGAAGTCCATGTCAGATATACCGAACAACGCCATAATTTTTCCGAATAATGACATCAACTGGTCGGAGGAATCAAGGAGTGAACTGTGATACTCGTTCATCGAATCCTTTGTCCCGAGCAATGCGGTGCCGGGTGTTGGGGTAACGATTGAGAGATTCAGCGCCTTTTGCACCAGATCATCGTCAGCCAGAACACACGGGATGCATAGGCAGGAGATAAGAAGGATTGATATGAAAAGTCCAGTAGCTCTCATGGTACTCCTGTCATCTATTAGATCTTTGGTACAATGAGTAGGGATAAATATGTTATTATTTTGCATCTGATCTTCTGACCCGGATCAATAAAATAACACTGGCTCATAGGAAATAAGTAAAGTCGTCGTTCGCGGAGTTTTCAATTGTATTTTCTCTGAATGTCGTGATCATGCGTGTCTTTTTGCGTCATCCGAAATATCATATAACGGGAATTCGACATAAGAAAGAGAGAATCATCTGACAATCATAACTAAGTCGCCATCACTGGAGATTGTGTAGCGCTTAAGGAGCATCATGTCATTCATCGTACAATCCCAGTCGAAGACCTGTTTGATCTTCTCCCGGATCTGCTGGATCTTCTGACCATCGCAGGTTATAGTCATTGATTGTTCCATTATACGTGCCATTGTTGTCATGATCAATACACGGATTAAACCACATATCAAGGCTGGGCGTGCGGGGGGTGAAAGTGTTCGTTCTGGAAAAATATTCTCATGTCATCCCGTCTTTGCACTTCCTGTAACCACAATACAAATGTATGTTCAGTTGTGAATCAATTATTTTTACACTTCAGGAAAGCATATTTACCCGCGTCGCGTAAAAATTTCCCACATATGACAGATAATTCGGGCATCTTGTATAAACTGGCATTATTCAAGCAGCGGTACACGCGGGGCACATCTTGGACACAGATCCTCCTGAACTTTGGGATCATTACGGCAAATGCGAAACTCTTTGAAGATTTCTTTCTGATTCATCTGGGATTGACTTTGCCAATGGTCATTGCATTGTCTGTGCCGGCGTACATTATTATCTGTTACATTATTGGGCATTTTGACGAGAAGAGCGGGTTCTGGCAGATGGAAAACAACCTGAATTACCGGGTGACACCCTACTCAGATGAGATGCTGACCCATGTTCGTGAAATCAGGAAAAAACTTGAATGAGTAAAATCCCACAAAACTGTGTTTGGGATGGCGCCGGAAACGGCGTTAATTTTTAAAAAAATTTTGGCATTTCTTCAGGTCGGAGATCTGCAAATTTGTTTTCGCTTGAAACAGAATTAAATAAGATGCTATTTTTATGGATGACGACATTTATGAATGTGATACAGATCGTGCCAGAGCCTTGGAATTTAATGTGATGAATAAAAACTCGTCCGGAGTTCGTTGAAAGAGCATAGGAAACCAATTATGACTGCTGACACAACTCCCCGCATCCGGTTGAACGTCAGGGCAAAGATCCTTATTGTCTTCCTTGTCCTGTCGATGGTCTCCCTTATCATTACCGGTTTTTTCGCATTCGCTGCCCTTGATGAGATGGGCAGGTATGCACAGGGCAGCAGCCAGTCTCTCGGGGAGAGTGCAGTCAATAATAGTTCAGTCGCCCTCCAGAAAACGGCAGAGGAGTATCTGCTCCGGGTCGCATCCGATCAGGCAGAGATTACAAACGTTCTCTTTGAAGATACCGACTCCGAAATGGATCTCCTTGCTGCACACGCGGCAATGCTCCAGAATAATCCCCCGTTGACTTCAGTCATACCTGCATATTCCCGAATCAATCGCCCTCGAGACCCATATGCTGCGACGCTGGTAGTATCTGCTCCGGGAACGACAGTCACTCCCGCATCGGAAGAAGGACAGATCCTTTCCGGTATGGACGACATGCTCCGTGCGTTGTACCAGACCGATGAGAATATGACAGGGGTCTATGTTGCAACTGATTCGGGCATGATGCGGTATTACCCTTGGAATGCCAACGTTTCAACAGACTTTGACCCGCGAACCCGTGACTGGTTCACACAAGCTGTCGCAACGGATAACCTGGTCTGGTCGAACGCCCCCTATGTCGATGCTGCCGGGCACGGTCTCATCATGACCTGTTCCCGGGCGATCAATAGCCCGAAATACGGTCACTGGGTGATAGGTTCGGATGTCTCTGTCGCGATCATCAATGAGGACTTCATGAGCCAGACACTGGGTGGCAATGGCTATGCAGTCCTCACTGACCAGTTTGGGAATATCATCAGCCGCCCCGGGCTCTCANCATCATCAGCCGTCCCGGGCTCTCCAGCGGCACCACACGATGGGATGAACCGTTCCCGGGCGAGAATGCATTCTCGGGCAACAATCCGGCACTTATTGACGTAGCGACAAACATGACCGCAGGCAAGACAGGGATCTCCCGGGTCTGGTTCGATTCCAATGAGACGTATATCGCATATGCCCCGGTGCGGTCGATGAACTGGAGTCTCGCTGTTTCCATGCCTGTTGAACAAGTAATAAGCCCTATGAAAAAAACAGAGAAGCAGATCCTCTCCGCGACAGATGCTTCCAGTCAGCAGATCAAAGATGAGACGAGCCGGCTTTTGACCATTTTTTCTGGTCTTGTCATTATTTTACTCGTTCTTGTCCTGTTCATTTCGGTAATCCTTGCCCGGATCATTACGCGACCCGTCGAATCACTCAAAGTTGGGACAGAAGCAATCGGCAGGGGTGATCTTGATTATCATGTCACGATCCAGACCGGTGATGAGTTCGAAGAACTCGCTCACTCTTTCAATACAATGGCAGCGGACCTAAAGAAAAATATTGAGAATCTCCGACTTACAACCGCCGAGAAGGAACGGTATACAAAAGAACTTGAGATTGCCCGGACTATTCAGGCAAGTTTTCTGCCTGAAACGATGCCGGAAGTCCGGGGTTATGATATTGCTGCAGTGACAATTCCGGCACTGGAAGTTGGCGGGGATTTCTATGATTTTATTCCGGTCAGCCATGGACGCTGGGCGCTTGTCATCGCTGACGTATCAGGAAAAGGTGTGAGTGCTGCGCTTTTTATGGCACTGTCCCGTACCCTCATTCGGGCGAATCTTGAAGGAAAAGATGACACAACCGGTGCACTCCGCCAGGCAAACCGTATGATCTGCCGCGACGCAGAGTCGAGCATGTTCGTCACAGCATTCTCTCTTATCCTTGATCCTGAACGGATGACTATCACGTGCGTAAATGCGGGGCACAACCCGCCACTGGTGATTCATCATCATTCCGGAGATGCAACATTTTTACGCGAAGACGGTATCGCGCTGGGTGTGCTTCCGGAGATGGAGATCCATGAAGAGGAGATTTCGTTGATGCCTGACGATCTCATTGTTATGTATACTGATGGCGTAACCGAAGCTTTCAACGCGAAATATGAAGAGTTCGGTATAGAACAGCTGATCAATGTTACCAAAACCTGCCACACCCTGCCGGCACGTGAGGTGATCGAGCACATCCTTGATGCAGTCCGGACTTTCGCCGGGACCACTCCACAATCTGATGATATCACGCTTGTTGTCCTGAGGGTTATGCCTGACAATCAGTCGTTAGAATAATAGTAAGTGGTTGTTTGCCTGGATACGGATGGTTCTTTCTTTTCAGATGGCATCACCCATCACGAACCGTAAAGACAAAATCGATAACGCAGAACGATGAGAAGATTAGACGAAAAATACTGTATGCCCCGCTGGCATGAATGAGTCTGCACACTAGTGATCACAACGGTGAACCGAAAGAGATCTCAAAGAAAATGTGCGAAGGTCTGGCAACGATTGACCGGATCAAGGCATCGCCGAAAAGAAGATAATAAAGAGATCGATGAGCATCGTGCCTACAAGTGCACGGGTCTGTAGCGTTGAGGGGGTCTCACTCGGCACCAGCTGATCGTTACAGGTCATGTACCGGATTATATTTCACCGCCCAACACGCAGTGTGATGGAACGTACAGCCACCGAAAATAAAATTTGATTAATCCTGTGACTTTGAGGGCTTGTTTGACCATAAACCGTGTTTGTTGCAGTATGCCCGGGCTTTAACTTTGGTATCGGTGAGTGCGAACTCTGCCGATGGTGTATCTCCCGGCTGAAGCCCTTTGACATGGAGATAGCTGCCTTCGATAACCTCGATCCACTCAATATAATGATCCTCCACCATGGGGTGTGAGATCTCGCCCACCTTGACCAGGATGCCGTTTTTGGTCTTCTCAATAACCGGGACATGCTTTTCCTTTCCCGGATCCTTCGCGTGTTCAACCTGCAATTCCATCGGCTGATCACAGCAGACAGAAGTGCCGCCGCCATTATGGATAACCATAACGATCTTCCCGCAGACCTTGCATTTCAGGACTTCCAGCATTCCAAATACCTCTGATTAGAAGATTGTCGCTTGATATTTAAACCTGTTCGGTCACTCCTGTGTTTCCGATGGAGTTTGTTGCAGATTCCGGCAACGGGGATCACTCACAGCCATTACTGAGCAAGCATGAAATTGTGTACCAGATTGTCATTGACGATGAGGACGAATTGTGAGGGAATTTTGGAGATTCCGGGGGTACTCATGGCTCATCAACGGATTCGGGTTCGGTTGGTGGAGTTGTCCATACCTTCCAGCAGAATCCCGCGATACAGATAATATTGAGCAACACGAGCAGGATAAGACTCCAGATGTTTTCCGCTACGTTCGTACTTACCGAGAGATGCAAACCGGAGAGATCGTTGAAGGTTCCGATGAAGAGCGCGATGATAAAAAACAAAAGGGAACCGACTATGATACCAAGCAGCACAGCAGCAATAATCCGTAGTGGATTAGGTTTTTGGGATTGTTCAATCATGAAAACCATGTCTTATCCCGTTCTATAAATGCATTGGCATTGCTGAACGATCGGGAAGTCCTATAAGATAAAATCGGCGTTTGAAAAACGAGTTGCGTCATTCTCATGCAACCGGATGCTTACGACTCGCATGCATTATTCAGGTTTTCACTTTCGGGGACCGGTAATCCCAATCTGACTCAATCAGCTTCTGGAGCGCAGCGACAATCGCATCTATGAGTGCCTCTCGCATCATCTTGCCTTTCTCCCGAGAAGCTTTTGTCGGATCTCCGGTGGCACCGCAGTCTGTCAGTTCAGAAAATATCCACTTTACATCCAGTATTGCCGGTAGTGCCGGTACGACACCGCGAGCCAGATCCTGTCGGCAGAGATGAGGGAAAAGGGAAAGTGCCATAGAGAGTTCCCCTTCACCCCCATGCCCCAAACCGTTCCAGACCGAAAAAAAGTCTGGAGGTAACAGGGGTAAGAGTGTGTTCCACCATGCGTCGACGCTGACGATTTTGAGATCCGGATGCGCGACTTTGGCAAGCCGGCTTGCGATCTCGATGGAGGGAATGTTCCCGTCATGACCGTTCATGATAAAGATCTTTTTTATCCCTTCCCGGTAGACAGATTCGATAATATCGCGGATGATGGCAGTTTCGGTATCCGGCAGAAGCGATACGGTAAACGAGAAATCCTTGTAATGTTCGCTCATGCCATAATTCACCGGGGGCAGCACTGCCATTTTAGGCAGACGTTTTGCAACCTCGAGCGCAAGCAGGTACGCAGTAAATGCATCAGTCCCAAATGGCAGGTGCTGCCCGTGACTCTCAAGGGAGCCAAGCGGTAAGATCACGGTATCGAATGGGGTGTTGGCATAATCAGCGGCAGTCTGGTGAGCGATGAGAAACGGATTCTTCTCCATGCGAGGTACTCCAGCCGGAGATTGTACGTCTCGTTATTTATACACGCCGCAATTTCTATTACATGTGTCTTTATTCTTAAAATTTCGATAGTCTCCTCCCGCAGAGTGCCGGGTCATGGCTCAACATCAGCGATCCGGATTAATGGTCGAGTGATGCGTATTCCCCTGCCAGAATACACAATACCATCAAAAATGACGTATCAACGCACTGGCTATAGAATCTCAATCAGACTGACGTCATTTGTCCGGGAATCCCACCATTCTCGGTGAATCATGTATACAAAAAAATTTGAGCCTTGGGACAGGAATGTCCATGCCATATTGAAATGCCGATAACTCAATCTGAGCACCTGAAGAGATAGTCATCATTATAATACCAAATGTCTAATTAACTTAACAAAGGAACTGCATGAAGAAGAATACATTCTATCTGTTCATCGGGTGTATTGCACTAGCTTTGCTTGCGCTCTTCTGGTACTCTGTTGAGATTCATAACCAGCTCTTGATTGAGGTTGCGTTCATCATCGGGATCGTGATCATCTATTTCGCGAGGAGGAATGTGACTGATCTTATAGAGGACGAACGCAGTGCAAAGATCACCGAGAAAGCTGCGATGAGAACCTTTCAGGTCTTCTGGGTGATGTTCTGTGCGTTTTCCATCGGTGCGGTCATGCAGATTCTACGTGTACCTTCATTTCCCCGGGAGCGTGGTACCGATCGTCCGCCTTGGGATATCCTGCCTCCCGAGGTTATGCCCCTGAAAATGATGGGATACATCCAGCTCGGTCTGCTCTGCCTTATGATCTTTTTGTATGTCGGGTTCAGGTTATATTATGCCCGAAAATACGGGGAATGGGAGACCGATGAAGAATAAAATTAAAGTGTTCCGGGCGATGCACGATATGACCCAGGAGGATCTCGCGCAGTCAATTGGTGTTACGCGCCAGACTATCCTTGCGATAGAGAAAGGGAAATATGTTCCCTCCCTTGATCTTGCGTTTAGGATTGCACGGCATTTCAATGTGAATGTTGAAGAAGTGTTCACCTATGAATCAGAAAGCAGGACCGTCGAGATTGACTGAATTTTTTTATTGCACTTTTTCCCTGTCCGTTTTCGGTTCGATACCGTAATTCCCCATGTCACTGACATATAATTTATCTTTTTTGATTCAGGAATATGTGTTTAGGTCTCGTACCGGAATATATCAATTTTAGTTACCAAATTGTAATTCAAACTAGCTAAATGCAAATGTTTATATTACAAAATGTAAAATATATTTTACAACGCGTGGAGACAAAACGATCTTACACGCGTGCAAGTAACATCAGGAATGACCATAATGAAAACACCGGGAATATTCATCGCTGTGTTGGGAGTGTACTGTATCTGTGCGCTCTTTATCGGCATGAGCAGTGCAGCAGACATTACGATGTCCACTGCAAATCACAACAGCACGTTTAATGCAGGACCCGGACACCGGTTGTCACCAGCAACAATCATCGCAAATCATGAACATAAAGGCGTTAATGCGAGTGTGGTGAAGCCTGCTCTTCGGAATGGAAACAATGCAACAGTAATAACATGGTTCGAATCATACCGCGCAGCACATCCCGCGGTGATTGGATTGGGAAAAGGGGGATTTGATCTGACGAATTCCACCCAGCAGCAACAGATCATCACCCGACTTGAGAAGAACGGCATCAATGTAACGGATTTCAAAACTGATCTCTTAAACGGGAACATCGATGCGGCGAAAGCCCTGCTTGATGTATTCATGCAGACGCAAAGGAACAATGCGACCGCTCACATGAAAAATGGATAAAAATCAGTATAACCACACACGAATGTTTCAACAATCTGGGAGGATCACCTCCTCCCTCTACCCTCTGAAAATGCCACGAGCCATTTTCATCACTAATATTTGTGAAGTTATTGGCTCATCGGTGGTTTACATGAAAACATCTCGCACCGGTTTCATGTGCAAAATGCGAGTGTTCTAACAGCAATTATGTACATTTTTCCGGAAGCGCTTGTATGCAATTTGTAGAAAATTTTCTTTTTAGTACCGGTAAGAAACATTTCCGATCAGCACAATTCTCCCGAATTTCCGAGAGGTTCTGAATCAACCTAAAAGAGTAATAGGTGAAAAAGGATATGTCCGATCGCGTTATGTCATTTATACCATCGAAACAAAAAAGTATATATTACATTATGTAAAACATTCTTTACATGGTGTGAACGTATGATTACGCTTGCACCGGTAAGATGAGAAGAGTGTAGCAAATGAACAGAACAAAAATCCGTGCTAAATTCCGACATGGGATTTTCCAAAATGCATACAGAGGAGGGATGAGACAAAAAACCACCCTGTGTAAAGACAAAACGATCAGCACCCGGCATCACGAGAAGTGTGTCGAACTAACCAACGCAGCAATGACAATAATGAAAGGAAAAACAAGACAATGTATAGCCGGGTGTGATCTTATTTACAGAACAATAACAGACCGAATCTCCCCACGAGCAAAAGGTCAGAAGTACAACAGATCAATATGCCATTGAGGATCCAAAACCCAAATTTTTTTATTTTTTATCAGTCAGCATGTTACAACACTCCACACTTGTCATTTTACCGGTATACGTTTAACCTTTGAAAAAATGTTTATGATTACCCGGACAAAGTTCCCTAAGTAAATGAAAACACCAGATTTAAAACGAACAATGGAGGAATTATGCGACAAAAGATAATTATTTTCAGTTTTGTATTGGTGCTGCTGACCGTATTAGCTGCACCCGTAATAGCCCCCGGTACTACAGTAACACCGAGTACTACTAGTTCGACAAGTGGATCGACAACCG